>NZ_FYBH01000281.1 GCF_900185595.1 Calothrix rhizosoleniae SC01 | reverse complement strand
AGTTCCCCCAATTAGGAATTTTCAACGCAATTCAGGGGAACAAGAATTTAAATTGTAGCACTACCCATATACATTTAACTGCTCCTTTGCCTGAAGGCGAGAGAACTCTAAAAGGATTCTACTCGATGGGTTAAAACCGCTAAACAGTAAACTTATTACTCCCGGTTCGCCGATTTGAAATCGAGTTAGGAAGAATGTAGAACTAAATAATCATGGTTTTAGCGTTTGATTTAGATTGTGAGCGCAAGGGAGCGTATTAATTTTGCCTCCAAATGCTATCAAAAAAACCTGATTGACTCCAAATCCCTATCCTAACGTTATTTATCAATTTCTCTAACTTCAGAAAAAATGGGCGAACCGTGAGTTATTACTTATTATTTATTACTGACCCCTAGCGCTATAATTGCCGACGATAAATACAGTACATGGCAACCAAAGATACTCCAAATACCATTCCTGGTTCAGGAACTCTTGCTTTTACTGGAACTTCTACAATTTTGGCATATAGCCTGGTTGTAGTGGTTTCACCTTCTAAGGCACTAATTTTATTTGATAGACTGACTCCATCATCTTGACTAAAACCAGCCAAGATAATTTGGTATTTTTTACTGTCATAACTAAAGTTTGCCAAAGAAGTCTTATCTATGAACTCTATACTGTCAGCATTCTTTTGGGGATCATCAGAATCGTTAATGGTGTTAAAAATATTAGCATCAAGTTTAAAAGACTGGCTCAAAGATATTTTTGTATCTTCTGTATCTAAAAATAAGTCAAAGTTCAACGGAACTTGTTCCACACTAGTATCTAGTAAAACAGTGCCATTAAAGTAGTTTAAATGAGCAATTGAGAATAAAGAGTCCAAGCCGACATCAACGAAAGGAATTGGCTGAAATTTGATTTGATTTGCACCAATCTCAAATAAATCTTCATCTCCCCAACTGAAGGTATCTGTTCCTACACCAGAATATACAGGATCTGTATTACTTCCTGGGGATGGTTTTCCCCATTTCTCATCCACAAGACTTCCAGAGAAAAGAGCCGCTTGAAGTGGTAAACAAATGGTTACGATCGCAGCACACGTGGACAGAGTAGTAGCAACAAGTGATTTGAATTTCATTGTGACACTCTAACTCCTATCCAGGAGCTTTACTCAAATTAGTTACACTCTCAATGTTAGTGAATACACTTATGGAATGACAACGAAAAATTGTTATTTTCATGGAATCTTTATATTGACTTTGTCATTTACTCAAAAAAAAATTGATAAAAGTTATTTTCTCTTCAAGGAATATTCGCAATTATTTATATATAGTTCTGATTGATAAATCTGATAATGATCTATTTTAATCTGTAAAACACTTGTGGAGAATGCTTTATAAGCTGATCTTAACTCGCAAATGATATTTTTATTACCTTAATTTATTTTTGCGTTATTTGTATTATATATCTAATAACTTGATATTAACACCATGTATTTTTGTGTGTTTTTTTACTAAATTTTTCCGGATTTCATTTTCAGTATACTTAGATAAATAAATATCTTTTATCCCAAGTTTTTACACTTAAGTAAATTTTTTATATCAAGTTAATAACAGTTTATTAAGCCAGTGTCTATGTAGGAAATATACTAAGATAGTGATTAGATTAATGTCAAAAATAAGACAGACTGTACCAAATACATTGAAGAAGGTAGTACTCAGTCAACTTTGCTGGGTAGGAGGAGAGGCTTTCAAGGGTAGGGTTTTCATAATCTCGGAAGTAATTGAGAAAATTCTCAATCGTCTAACGTGGTTTGGTCATTTCAGCCTTTAAGCATCGGCTGAAACGGAGAAAAAATTACCAAATACAAAATCCCTACCCATAAAAGAGGAGGAGAGGAGGGAGTATGGGGAAAAAATAACTTTTTCTTCTCATAACTGGACTTTAGAATAAGAAAACACAAAACAGCACAACAGTAATAACTTGATGTGTGTCAGTATAAAAATTGAATGAATAAATTTTTTAAACAGGTTTGGGTCGCTTCTTCCTGTGAATCTTAGCTTTTTTAACAACAGGGTAGCGAATTCTACGCTGACGCTTTAGTTCTGGTTTCCAACCAGGAGATTTTCCTCGTGATTTTGGAAATTTTGCAGGTGTGTGAATCACCGCTAAAATTCCACCAATCGATTGTGTAACCCGCCCTGGTGTTAGTTTTGGAGCGGTTTTTTACCAAAGTAAAGGGTTATTTCTAATATATCCCGTGCTAACCATAATTGCCAAGTTATCACCGGCATCAAGCCACTCCACCTGTCAGATTGTTCTGGAGTTGAAAGTTTTGGTAATGTCCAATGTAGCCTTTGTTTGGCAAAACGATACCAATGATCAACGCCAAACCGTCGCAAATACAGTCGTAAAACTTCAGTACAAGGAGGCATGGATTTTCCAATAAAAGCCAACCACATTGGTTTTGCTACCCGTGTACTACCATCAGACTTCAAGCGTTCAACTAGTACCACCGACATTGGGTATGATGGAGACTTGCGTAAGTGTAAGTCATACCAAAAACGAATTTTTAGTTTCCCTAGTTTTAAGTCTTCTAAGATGAAGCAGGAAGAAAACCCTGAACTTAATCAACTAAACTTGGTACAGTTTGGGTAAGTTTTTCGGAGTAGTAATAGTCTCGTAGAGATGAAACAATTTCACCACCAAGGATAAAAATATCTCTTTCCGACTCCGGATTCCCGACTCCCGACTCTCACCGACAAATTCTCCCAACGGAGCTTAAAAATAACAATTAAAGCGCACTAGATAAAGATAAACTCCCATATCCTGTGCGCCTTATTTATTTCTTCCAGCCATACTGTAATACTGTATGGCAAAATAAAAATAAACTATGGAAATAAACTATGTTTGCTAAGGTGCAAGAGCATTACCACGAATCAAACTACCGATGGTTTTAGCAGTAATCTTCAACTGAGTAATTGGATTTGCTGGTACAACAGTTTTATACAGATAACTATCAAATGTCAGACGTTGCACATCCAAATCATCACACATCTCTACAAACGCTTCCCTAGTCGCATCAGAACGGTAGAAGACGTTTTGCAAAATATCTAACACCTTATAGGTAAGTCCGTATTTCTTATCCCAACGTTTGATATAGATTTTAATCTCATCTTCCGTAGGAATGCGGCTACCAGCATTGGAAATCTCAACAATAGTTTCCGCACACATACGTCCGGACTTAGCAGCAAAATAAATACCCTCTCCCGAAGACTTGGTAACATAACCCGCAGCATCGCCTACCAAAGCAATACGTCCCACTACTCGACGGGGACGGGGGTGTTCGGGAATGGGATGGGCTTCTACCTTGATAATTTTACCCCCTTCCAGTTTTCTGGCAGCACGGGCGCGAATACCAGCTTGCAATTGCTTAATACTGGCTTTATTCACATGCATTGTGCCCGTACCCACAGCTACGTGGTCGTATTTAGGGAATACCCAAGCATAAAAATCTGTAGAAACGTCGTCACCGACATACATTTCTGCCAGATCGTTGTAGAATACCATCTTATCCTCAGGCAAACGAATCCGCTCTTGAAAAGCGATCGCATAATTATAATCTCCAGCATCCATTTCTTTGGCAATGCGAGAGTTAGCACCGTCTGCACCAATGATTAAATCAACCTTCAGAGTTTTGGCAATTCCTTGGGCACCACCTTCGGTGTGGTCTACATAATGGATGGTATAAGGATCTGTATTATTTGTGGGAATATTAAGTTTATGAACCGTGGCATTAATTAAATTTGCCCCTAATTTTGCCGCCCTATCCCGTAGGTAGCCATCTAAGACCTCTCGGCGACACATTCCTATATATTCATCTTCATTGACTAAATTAATATCCACCTCACGATTGGAGGGAGATATCATTTTCATTTTCCGCACCCGGCGATCAATAATATCTTGGGGCAAATCAAACTCATCCACCATACACAGGGGAATCGCACCGCCACAGGGCTTGGCATTATCTAATTTGCGTTCAAATAGGTAAGTTTCAATCCCAGCCTTTGCCAGCGTTTCAGCGGCTGATGAGCCAGCTGGGCCTGAGCCTACAACAGCAACCCGTAGTGTCAAAGGTTTTCTCCCAATCTCGACATTTACCGAAAGCATCGTACCATGTACATTTGCTTGATTTGTCCTTCTACCTGCCAGATAGGGGGGAAATGCAATATTCCTTAATATTTCACTCTAAAAATCTTGATAATTTTGGGTGCTGTACAGCGGTTTTTTGAAAAGTAATTTAACAGCCCTGACGGCAACCCGTGAGCATACTAATCTTACTGGCTCGCCGTTAGCCAAGAGATTCATGGATGCCTTACCCCTAATTGGGGTCTGCTGAATAACTGAGAAATATTTATTTATCAATGCTTTGAGGCTATTTTATTGGGAAATAAGTGCAAGGAAATTAGGATTTTAGGTTCAAAATCCTTGCATCTGTTATTTTTTATAGCAAAAAGAATAGAAATAAAGAGGCACCGAACTACTCCCTACTCCCTACCCTCACCAAAAGACTTTTTCAGCAAGCCCTAATTGCTCATTACTATTTTTGAATCAGAACAATTGATGCCCAGATGTTGATTTTTATTCCGGAACAATTGCTGGAGTTTTTTCTGGTGTGGGAGGTTTGATTTCCTGTGGTGGTTGGGGAGCAGTACTAGGAGTAGGAGAGGGGGTGAATGGCTCAATTGGCTTTTTGAGTTGGGATTCAAGAGGTTGCTGAGATGTTGATTCTTCCTGAGGAACAACTGTTGGGGTTTTCTCTGGCGTGGGAGGTTTAAGACTAGGAGTAGGAGAGGGGGTGACTTGCTCAATTGGCTTTTTGAGTTGAGATTCAACAGGTTGTTGGGATGTTGATTCTTCCTGGGGAACAGTAGTTTGTATTTCTTGGGTAGAAGGGATCGGAACAGGTGACTTGACTGGTTCTGGTTTGGGTTCTGGAGTGGATGTGACTGTAGGTGTGGGTTCAGGCTGAGGAATCTTAGCAGTATACTGAGGATCTACAATTCCCCGTACTTGTTCTAATGGCAGCTCACCTCTAAAGATTTGAGCTAGGGTATCTTTACTATCTGGATCGTAAGTAATAGTTCTTGTTGTACTGTTGAAAGCATTAATAACTGGATTACCCTGGTGATCAAGAAATTCTAGTTTTACCCAATTTTTACCAGGTTTAAAGCCTTTAAGGTAAACCGATTGCCAGCGATCAAGAACAAAAGTTTCACCATTAATAGTGCAACGAATGCGCCAATCTGCCATCGGATCTTCAGGATTATTTTTAGCTAGTATAGGTAAAGGAGCATTTGTAAGATAAAAATCAAGTAGGATTGGCTCTGCACTATAGCTACCCTGAGGGCGATTATAGGTTAACAAGGGCAAAGATAGATCTGGCGTATTATCCTCAGTTTTGGTAAAAATATGAAATTTGATCTGAGCGTAAGCACCCACATTTTTAAAGCTTTCATGCCAAGGGCGGGAGGCAAATACTCTCAGAGTATGGGTTCCTGGAGCTAAATCTAACAATGTTAAGGGCTGGTTGACATCGTAAACAGCTATATATGGTTGATTATCTAAAATTACATTTAGATAGGGGCCTAGATTTAACTGCGAGTTTTTAAATATAGGTAGATCTTTAACCTGGAAGCGCACCTTAACCTTATTGTCTGGCAATACTTCCTCTGGCTGAGGACTAACTATACTCACCTGTGGTTGATAAACTTCCAAGGAGCGACCCAGCTCTTGAATAATTAATGGTGGAGCTACTTCGAAAATTTGCCCGGAAATTTTAGGTCTTGCTGCTAATTTACCAAATACTTCCTGACTGACAGCTTTTTCTTCACAACCTGTCAAGTTAAAAACTATTATCGTAACCATCAACAACTTGATTAAGAAAGATATCTTTCTTCGCCATGATTTCATACTTTTTAACCAATAACTTTTGTAAACAAATCACAGGATTATTTTGACTCAATTTTGCGATCGCAAACCATAATTTAGAATATAAAGTATTGTTAAAATTACTTTTTTATTAATGGTATAAACTACCAAAACGAGATATTCACTACCTTCTATACTGAAAAACCGAAGAAAATTAAGTCTTACAAAATACCAGTTCAACGTGTATTTACTTATGAAAAAATATTACAAATCCCTTGCCTTCCAAGTATAAGCAGGCTTAGCATACAAATATTTCCTCTGAATTAGAGTATAAAATAAAACATAAATTTTACAAATTGTTTCTCTTTGTAAATAAAATAGAGAAAGTATTGACTTTTTTCCCATAACTTTAAACTGAAAAGGTCGATTGGGTAAATAATTCAGGGTTTTTGAATTATTGTTAAAATGTGTCTAACAATATGGAAGACAAGACCTTATAATTCAACAGAAAGCACTCTCCAGAAAGAGTCTTCACTAGTACCTCTTCTCAAGTTAATATTTGAGAATAGTGCTAATGTTCTATTTGAACCATTAAAGAAGACAACTGGTGGTTTCAATGATTCCTCAATCCTTGTTAGAGAGGAGGGTCTGAATGACGATAAGTCCTCCGGAGCGAGAGGAAAAAAAGGCAAAAGTTGTTGTTGACACTGATCCGGTTCCTACCTCTTTCGAGAAGTGGGCAAAACCAGGACATTTTGACAGAACTCTAGCCAGAGGTCCCAAAACCACCACATGGATTTGGAACCTCCACGCTCTCGCCCACGATTTTGATACACATACCAGCGACCTAGAAGATATATCCCGCAAAATCTTCTCCGCGCACTTTGGTCACTTAGCCATAGTGACCCTGTGGCTGAGCGGGATGATATTTCATGGAGCTAAATTTTCCAACTATGAAGCTTGGTTGAGCGACCCCACTGGTGTAAAACCAAGTGCTCAAGTTGTATGGTCTATTGTTGGCCAAGACATTTTAAATGGGGATGTCGGCGGCGGCTTCCACGGAATTCAAATTACCTCTGGCTTGTTCCAGGTATGGCGTGGTTGGGGTATTACTAGCTCCTTCCAACTGTATGCGACAGCTATTGGTGGTTTAGTGCTAGCAGGTTTGTTCCTGTTTGCAGGCTGGTTCCACTACCACAAAAAGGCTCCCAAACTGGAATGGTTCCAGAATGTGGAGTCAATGCTGAATCACCACTTAGCAGTATTGCTAGGTTGTGGTTCCTTGGGCTGGACCGGTCACTTAATTCACGTATCTGCTCCTGTAAACAAATTATTGGATGCAGGGGTAGCAGCAAAAGACATTCCTTTACCCCACGAGCTGTTGTTTAACGCTGACAAAATGGCTGAGTTTTATCCTAGCTTTGCTCAGGGTTTAACTCCTTTCTTCACGTTGAACTGGGGTGTTTATGCGGACTTCCTCACCTTCAAAGGTGGTCTGAATCCCGTAACTGGCGGCTTGTGGATGACGGACATTGCCCATCACCATTTGGCGATCGCGGTATTGTTCATTGTTGCCGGTCATATGTACCGTACCAACTGGGGTATTGGTCACAGCATCAAAGAGATTCTAGAAAATCATAAAGGTCCCTTCACTGGTGAAGGTCATAAAGGTCTTTATGAAATTCTGACCACCTCTTGGCACGCCCAATTAGCTATTAACTTGGCAATGCTCGGTTCTTTGAGCATTATTGTGGCGCACCACATGTACGCGATGCCTCCATATCCTTACTTGGCAACTGATTACGCTACTCAGTTGTGTCTATTCACCCATCACGTTTGGATTGGTGGCTTCTTAATTGTTGGTGCAGGTGCTCATGGTGCCATCTTTATGGTGCGGGATTACGATCCTGTGGTTAATCAAAACAACCTTTTGGATCGGGCAATTCGTCACCGCGATGCAATCATCTCTCACCTGAACTGGGTATGTATTTTCCTCGGTTTCCATAGCTTTGGACTATACATCCACAACGATACAATGCGTGCCTTGGGTAGACCCGAGGATATGTTCTCGGATACAGCAATTAAATTGCAGCCGGTATTTGCTCAGTGGGTACAAAATGTACACGCTATGGCTCCTACTAGCGGTACTGCACCCAATGCCTTAGCAACTGTTAGCCATGCCTTTGGCGGTGGTGTAGTTGCTGTAGGTGGCAAAGTAGCAATGATGCCTATTGCCTTGGGTACAGCCGACTTCATGGTTCACCATATCCACGCCTTTACCATCCACGTAACCGTATTGATTCTACTCAAGGGTCTGCTGTTTGCCCGTAGCTCTCGTCTGATCCCAGACAAAGCTAACTTAGGCTTCCGCTTCCCTTGTGACGGTCCCGGACGTGGTGGTACCTGTCAAGTATCCGGTTGGGATCATGTTTTCCTAGGTCTATTCTGGATGTATAACTCCTTATCAATTGTGATTTTCCACTTCAGTTGGAAGATGCAATCTGATGTTTGGGGAACCGTAGACGCAGCTGGTAATGTGTCTCACATCACCGGTGGTAACTTTGCCCAAAGTGCCATCACTATCAATGGCTGGTTGCGTGACTTCTTATGGGCACAAGCAACACAGGTCATCAACTCCTATGGCAGTGAATTGTCTGCTTATGGTTTGATGTTCTTGGCTGGTCACTTTATTTGGGCATTCAGCTTAATGTTCCTGTTCAGTGGTCGCGGCTACTGGCAAGAACTAATTGAGTCCATTGTTTGGGCACATAACAAACTGAAAGTCGCACCTGCGATTCAGCCTCGCGCTCTGAGTATTATTCAGGGTCGCGCTGTAGGGGTAGCTCACTACCTCTTAGGAGGAATTGTCGTTACTTGGGCATTCTTCCACGCACATATTCTTTCCATAGGCTAATAACAAGCCTTATATAGTTATGAGTGATGGGTAATGAGTTATGAATTATGAATAATGAGTAATTAGGGATGAGTAACAATAACAACTCTCAACTTTTAGCTCATAACTCTATAACTTCTAACTCTGAACTCTAAACTCATAACTTCAGCTGTTGATACCTGATGGCTAAAGGTCAGAGGAATTATCAAAACCCATGGCAACAAAATTTCCCAAATTTAGCCAGGATCTTGCACAAGATCCGACTACGCGTCGGATTTGGTATGCAATGGCGATGGCCAATGATTTTGAAAGTCACGATGGCATGACGGAAGAAGGTCTTTATCAAAAGATTTTCGCCACTCATTTTGGTCATCTGGCAATCATTTTCTTGTGGGCATCCGGCAACCTTTTCCATGTAGCCTGGCAAGGTAACTTTGAGCAGTGGATCACAGATCCTCTGCACATCCGTCCCATCGCCCATGCGATTTGGGACCCCCACTTTGGTAAGCCTGCAATAGATGCTTTTACCCAAGCTGGTGCTTCTAATCCCGTAAACGTCGCTTATTCTGGTGTTTATCACTGGTGGTACACCATCGGTATGCGGACGAACAATGACCTGTATATGGGTTCAGTGTTCCTGCTACTGTTTGCAGCTGTATTACTCTTTGCTGGTTGGTTGCACCTACAACCCAAGTTCCGCCCTAGCCTAGCTTGGTTCAAAAATGCTGAATCTCGCCTCAATCACCACTTAGCTGGTTTGTTTGGCGTTAGCTCCTTGGCTTGGACTGGTCACTTGGTACACGTTGCTATCCCCGAATCTCGCGGACAGCACGTAGGTTGGGATAACTTCTTAAGTACTCCTCCCCACCCAGCTGGGTTACAACCCTTCTTTACTGGTAACTGGGGCGTTTATGCTCAAAACCCAGACACTGCTGGTCATGTGTTTGGTACTGCTCAAGGCGCTGGTACTGCAATCCTGACCTTCTTGGGTGGTTTCCATCCTCAAACTGAATCGCTGTGGTTGACCGATATGGCTCATCACCATTTAGCGATCGCAGTTATTTTCATTATTGCGGGTCATATGTACCGCACCAACTTCGGAATTGGTCACAATATTCGGGAAATCCTGAATACTCACAAACCACCTTCCGGTAAGTTGGGTGACGGTCACAAGAATATGTATGACACCGTTAACAACTCCCTACATTTCCAACTAGGTCTAGCTTTGGCTAGTTTGGGTGTAATTACCTCTTTGGTAGCTCAGCATATGTATGCCATGCCTCCTTACGCATTTATTGCGAAGGATTACACAACAATGGCAGCATTGTACACCCACCACCAATACATTGCTGGCTTTTTAATGGTTGGTGCTTTTGCTCACGGTGCAATCTTCTTTGTTCGTGACTATGACCCAGAACAGAACAAGAACAACGTTCTCGCTCGAATTCTGGATCACAAGGAAGCGATTATCTCCCACTTAAGCTGGGTAACTTTATTCCTTGGTTTCCATACCTTGGGTCTGTACGTCCACAACGACGTAGTAGTAGCCTTTGGTACACCTGAAAAGCAAATCTTGATTGAGCCTGTGTTTGCTCAATACATCCAAGCTGCTCAGGGTAAAGTGCTGTATGGCATGGATGTATTGTTATCCAACGCTAGCAGTATTCCTGCTAATGCTGGTGCTGCTTGGTTACCTGGTTGGTCTGAAGCGATTAACTCTGGAACCAACTCCTTGTTCTTAACCATTGGACCTGGAGACTTCCTAGTACACCACGCCTTTGCTCTGGCAATTCACACCACAGCCTTAGTACTGATTAAAGGTGCTTTGGATGCCCGTGGTTCTAAGTTGATGCCCGACAAGAAAGACTTTGGTTATGCATTCCCTTGCGATGGCCCTGGTCGTGGCGGTACTTGTGATATTTCTGCTTGGGACTCCTTCTACCTAGCTATGTTCTGGATGCTCAATACCATTGGTTGGGTAACCTTCTACTGGCACTGGAAGCATTTGGGTATTTGGCAAGGAAACGTTGCCCAGTTTAACGAAAACTCTACTTACTTAATGGGCTGGTTCCGTGATTACCTCTGGGCTAACTCCGCTCAGTTAATTAACGGTTACAACCCCTATGGCATGAATAACCTGTCCGTTTGGGCTTGGATGTTCCTCTTTGGACACCTAGTTTGGGCTACTGGTTTCATGTTCCTCATCTCTTGGAGAGGTTACTGGCAAGAGTTGATTGAAACTCTAGTTTGGGCCCATGAGCGCACTCCTCTAGCTAACTTAGTTCGCTGGAAGGACAAGCCTGTTGCTCTTTCTATTGTTCAAGCTCGTGTAGTTGGTTTAGCTCACTTCACTATTGGCTATATCCTTACTTATGCGGCATTCCTAATTGCTTCTACTGCTGGGAAGTTTGGTTAACCAGGCTACTAGTAATTTAGGCAATTAATCAAATCCCCCATTATGATGGGGGATTTTTGCTATATTTGGTTATGTTTCGATAAATTCTAGGAATAAAATAACAATAGGTTTTTATAGTGTTGTAGATTAGAAAGTTTGGTTTAAATGTTTTATTAAGTTTTCTTAGATAATATTTCTATTTTAAAAGACTTGCACGGATGTCTTTGAGAGTCATCATCAATTTTAAAGGTTATACAGGTTATTCTTGAAATCCATACTTGGATATAAGAAATTTTCGATATCCATACCAACCGATCATGTATTCCATTGTTTCTTCAAATTGGTAATAGCCATTCTCGTCAATTATTGCTGGACCAAATGGTAGTATTTAGCTTGTTAATTTTTTAAGTAAATACAACTAACTAACTTGTAAAACAACTAACGTCATATCATCAGTATTTTGCTTATCAGCGCCAATGAAATCATGCACTTGGTCAAACAAATAATCTAAAATTTCCTGGGGACTACTACAATATCTACAAGCAACACTGAAGTGGGCAATTAAATTTTCCTCATCAAAGCGATCGCCACTAGCAGCTGCCGCATCAGTCAAACCATCTGTATAATAAATAATTGTATCTCCTGGTTCTAACTGGGCTCTAGCATCTTCATATTGACTTTGGACATCTAAGCCAATCAACATTCCCAAAGTATCCAACCGAGTCACATTTTTTGTACTGGCGTGCCACCACAAGGGAGGATTATGAGCTGCATTGCTATAGTGCAAAGTCCGAGTATGGGGGTCATATTCTGAATAAAAAAGAGTCACAAAGCGGTGGGAATTTTCTAAATCCGCATACATGACTCGATTTAAATTTTGCAAAATATTGGCTGGAGTATGGCTGTGTAGAACTTCTCCCCGTAACATTCCTCGCATCATGGTCATAATCAGTCCTGCTGGTACTCCTTTACCCATGACATCACCAATTACAAAAGCCCAGCGTCCACTATCCCCATCTTCTGGGATTGTTGACTGCATTTGATTGTGATTAGTAGGAATAAAGTCATAATAGTCTCCACCCACCCGATTAGCTGGTTTACAACGGGCAGCAATGGTAATACTGGGAATGGAAGGGCATTGACGTGGTAACAATCGCCGTTGAATTTCGGCACCAATTTCTAATTCTTGATCTAGGCGTTCCTTTTTACGTAATTCTACAGCCAGCTCATCATTCTCAATGGCAACTGCTGTCTGATCCGCTACCAAACGCACTAACTTTTGTCGAGTTTCTGTCCAACTGTATTCTGGATCGCTACTTAAGACATAAAGCCAACCTCTTTCATGATGTTTGACGAGAATTGCAGTCCCAAATATTTGCATATTGGGTCCCAAATAACGATGCATCTGGTCATCTAAAATACCAGTAGAGTTAGAAGTAGGTGCATCATTACTATTCGGCAAGAATTTGATCTGACTGCTAGCGGTTTCTAGGGCTTTACGAATATTCTTTCTTTGGCGACTATCTTGCCAGTGTAACTGTTCTAGTCTAACTTGACCGTTGGGTTTGTAGAGAAATAGAGCACTACCATCTGCATCTGTGACTCTGGTTGCCATGAGGGGAATTAACTCTAAAAACTGATTTAAATTATTAAAACTCCTGAGGGCAAATCCCAAAGAACTAAGTAAATCTTGAATTTTGTTCTGTTCCCGATGTAATCGCGCCACTAATTCTTTGAGTGCTACGATGGGAGTCACATCGTTAGCACCGCGACTATTGCTGTCTGTAGGTTGAGATGGCACTTGAGACACAGGCACTGGTGTTTTTGCTCTTACATGTTGATAACTTTTAAATTGCTAATCAGCCCTTGAGCAGGATTATAGCTAAACAATATTGGAAAACAGTTTATCTATTTGGCAAGGGTGAAAAGACTTAATTTCTGACTGATATAGTTTGCCATACTTTGGTTAAAGTTGATGGCATTAACATATTTAGTTTTGAGATAACATACTTCGATCACTACTTTGTTACATGAATGGAAATATTTTTCATTGATAAAGCTTGTACCACAGGCTCTGTAAGTCTAAATAGCTTGCAAAATTATTACAAATAAATTAAGAATAATAACTTCATAAACTAGATTATAAAATCATATATCTTTAGGCAGAAAAAATACTACATACAGAGACATTTTGTCAAGGTACCCCCAAAACGATTGATAGAGATTTGCTTTAAAAATTTTACCGCTCAGGTAATGGCATTTCAGGGGTATAAGCCCTTGATATTAAATACACAAGGTCTAGTTCTGGGGATGGCATTTTAATTACCCTATCAATGGCAAAGATCAATTCAATAAATTCTAAGTAAGTCGGCACAATAAAACCAAACTATGTGAAGAATAGTAAATAAGCCTAAAACCCTTGTTCCCCCTGCTCCCTGCTCCCTGCCCCCTGCCTTATCCAAACGATAATTTTTTACGCCAACCTACTTACAAGTATGGTTAGTGGAAATTACAACAAAAAAATCTCAACTTAGCAATTATTTACCATGACACTTATAGCCTATAAAAAACTGGAGAAAGAATATTAATATATTGAGCATCAATATTTTGCTCAAATACCTGTATTTTTTGACTAATTCCCACGAGGTATGGTCATTTGGTCAAATATAGAGCAAAATCCGATTGGAGTGAAATTCTAGCAAAGCTTTCCTCTCAAGAATGAGAAAAATTAATCATTTTCGCAATTTCACTTTGTTAGCCATGAGAGTCTCTCCCTTGGAGCTATGCTTTACACACAATTCCTGCAACCCTTACAAGGTAGCGAAGAGGAGGGAGAAAGGAGGATAAGTGAAGTTAAGACCATAGCTGCAATTTGGCGAAAAGTGAATAACACAATTTTGCCATTTGATTTCTCTCACTGGCTAATATAACCATCTCCCTACACTTCCCAAACATCCCATACTCCCCACCCTACAAGACTTATAAGGCTTATGATTAAGGGATGTCCTTTGGAGAATGACACCTAACAGTAATGGGCAATTATTGAGATATTACCCATTACTTTATTTTTGCCATCAACCACTCAAAAGAGCTTCAATAAATTCGTAGGTGGAAAAAGGTCTTAGGTCCTCAATCCCCTCTCCAGCACCAATAAACCGGATCGGTAAATTCAGTTGTTGGACTACCGCTAAAGCCACTCCTCCTTTAGCGGTACTATCTAACTTAGTTAAGACAACACCGCTAAGTTGGGCTGCTTGGGAAAAAACTTCTGCTTGTCGCAAACCATTTTGCCCCAAGGTAGCATCTAGTACTAACAGTGATTCTACTTTGGCATTAGGAGCTTTTTTGTTAATAATTCGGCGGATTTTACTGAGTTCTTCCATCAAATTTTTCTTATTTTGTAATCGCCCAGCAGTATCAACTAAAAGTAATTCAGTATTGCGAGACTGAGCCGCAGCTATGGCATCAAATACTACTGCTGCTGGGTCAGTATTCTTACCGGGGTTGGCAATTACCTCTACTCCACTTCTAGTTCCCCATACCTTAACTTGTTCCACAGCAGCAGCACGGAAGGTGTCAGCAGCTCCAATCAAACATTTGTAACCAGATTTGTGGGCGAGGTGAGCCAGTTTGCCAATAGTCGTAGTTTTACCTGCACCATTGACCCCAGTGATTAACCAAATATTTAATGTTTCTTTTTCTGGCCCCAAGAAGGCACTGGCTGATTCTTCCAAGGGCTTATTTAACAAATCCCGGAGAAGTTGCTTCAAATAAGCGATCGCTTCTTCTGGTGGTAAAGCTTGTTCCCTTAACTTTTGCTGGAGAGCCTGAATAATATAATCTGTAGCCTCTACCCCTACATCAGCTTGCAACAGTGCTGCCTCTATTTCTTCTACTGCGGCTTGATTGAGTGGTCCTTGACCCACAATTGCCTTCAGCTGGTTAACAATGTTGCGACGGGTTTTATCTAAGCCTTGGCGTAGCCGTTTGAGCCAGGTAATTTCTTCAATAGAAATATCTTCTGGTCGCCGTCCTTGAGCCGCTAGCACCTCTGCTGACCAAAGGAAACCATCATCAAAGGCAATGAGAGGAATTTCCTCATTTTGGGTATCAGAGCTGTTCTGTGCCTCCTGTGGCTCCTCTATTTCAATGGCACTAGCAATTAATCTTTCTTGCTTTGCTTGCTGTTCTGCTGCAGCTCTTTCCAGGAAGGATAGGTTTGCTGGTGTTGCGGGTTGGGATTGGGATAACTCGGAATTTGTCTCTGGAATTTGGGTATTTGCTTCTTTTTCAGCAGATTCCTCAACAGGAACGTCAGCTACTTCCTCAGCAGTTTCTGTTGTAGTTGTATCCGTAACATTTACAACCACCGCTTCCGATTGTATACTTTCCGTTTCTAGTTGGGTAGGAGAAACATTATCTGTTGATTTAGCTTCTATTTCTGGTTCTGTTGCTGGGGAAGCTGGTTCATCAATTAAAGTATCTTCTGCTGGGGACTGAGATTCTTGTTTATCTTGAATATTTTTATAAGCTGCTTTGGCAAAAGCCAACAAATCTGTAGCGACTTCTGGTGTAGTTTCTGTGGTTGTAGTTGTAGCTGATTCCCCAGGAGATTCACTGACAGCAGGTATTTCTTTCTCTTTCTCTTCAGAGTCGATCTGATCAGCATCTTGATTTTGACGATTGAACCAATTAAAAACCATTGCAGCTAAATTTATTTATGAGTTGTTTTATAAGTGAGAAATGAACAGCATTGAAGCTATGAGTCGATCGCACCCTTAACTCCGTTTCAGTCTTCAAAACTTTGAGTTATCCTCACGCTCAACTCACAACTTAGCATTCATCAAGGTTGGCTAGCACTGATATTTGATGACGTTTTTTGCTGCTCAGTTACCCGTCGCAAAACTCCATTGATAAAGCGATGTCCTTCTTCACCACTGTAGCGTTTTGCTAATTCCACAGCTTCGTTAATTGCTACCCTATCTGGAGTACTAAGAAACATCATTTCTGCCACTGCAATCCGCAAAATATCCCGATCTATCTGAGCCAGACGGTTAACTTGCCAATCGACTAAAGCGGAGGCAATATGTTCATCAATAATTGCTCGCTGTTCATTAATCGTTTTAATAATTTCAATGGCATATATACCTACTTCTTTATCTTGATTGGCTAATTGAATCAATTCTGGAAATTCAATTGCTGCACCCAGTTGATTAATAGCCGTTTGAGTATAGGTAATTGCCTCTTGCAACATACTTCTGGAAGTATTTATATCGATAGCACGGGTTTGGCTACTGAGGACGCGAGCATTACTGCGTTGTAATTCAGCAGTGGCACTATCTAAGGTTTCTTGGACTTCAGATGTTAATGTTCGTACCGCCGCTAAGACCAATTTAGGTAATTGCGCTTCTGTCAGTTTCTTGGGATTGGCTGGTAGTTGAGAAAGGCTTAAAAGTGCCAATTCACGGGATATTTGCCGGGGTTTGCGGGGTTGCATAGGAGGAGGATGAGGATAGAGGTAGGGTTGGACTCTAGATTTGAAGCAGGAATTACACCAATTTGAAAAATAATTGGGACAGATGGAAAGAAAAGTCTATTAGGTGATTTCTGAAAATAATTTTACCAATGACAACGGCATAAGCCTTGCATACCTAAGGTGAATTTGTAATCCCCTGGTAATTTTAATTCTGGAAATCTCCTTATTTAGTAACTCTTCCACAATCCAAAATCCAAAATCCAAAATCTAAAATGGTATTATCCAGTTTAAATGTCAAAAATTGCTAGAGTTCAGACACTGATATTAATGCATTTGGGAATGAATTGGCAGAAGTAATTTCAACTTTCTTCTATGGGCATTACCTGTCGCTTTGGTTCCAGGTTTGGTATTTCCATCGGGTGCTCTTGGGGAATGACTAGGGGAGATGCAGAAAAATTAGGGGAAACAATCCCTCCAGAAATCAGTATCTTGAAGGCATCCTCGATGGACATGGATAAATCTACCACCTCATTTTCTGGCACTATTGCATACCATCCCGTAGTTGGGTTAGGGGTAGTAGGAATAAAAATACTCAGCATCGAATTAGCCATCTTATCCTGGATCTCAGTACTAACTGAGCCAGTAACAAAGGCAATTGACCACATGCCGCGCCGGGGATATTCTAACAAAACGACCCTGCGAAATCTATTACTGGAATCTTTTAATAATGTTTCTAATAATTGCTTGAGGGTTTTGTAAACCTGTCCTGCTAAGGGAATTGCCTGTAATATTCGCTCCCCTAAATCTAGCAACCAACGACCAGCAATATTTCGAGCCATCAAACCAATTACCAAAATACTCAGTAGTGGTACCGTCAGCCCCACTAATAAATTGAGTAGATTGACTAAAATTGGGTGCATCCCATCAAAGGGATTCAGTTGCTTGGGAATTTGAGTCAGAAAGTTAATTACCCAAATGGCAATGGTAATTGTCAACCAAATTGTGGTTGCTAAGGGGATGATAACTAACAAGCCAGCAATCAGATCGTTTTTTAGGTCTTGTTTCCAACGATTAATGAGTAAACCTCCGTTTTCCTGTTTTCGACTATTGGAATTTCTGTGATTGGTATTCATAGCAGCATATGCATCAACTGATGAAGGTAGTTTCTGGCCAAGTCTTCCTGTAATTCCTATCTTTAAGCTATATCGGCACGAACCATTTTTTCCAAAATTTAGGGTTAATAATAATTTTATATACCGAGAGATTGTGGATACTTGGTTCCGACTCACTCCTTCTCCTCATTTTTCATGGGATGTGGAAAAGGTAATTTTAACGTTTTCTCAAGCCCTGATTTTTTCGTTAGCAATTGTCAGTAGCTTTAAGCTATTGATTATCAGCCCAGGGAAAAACTAACCTAGTTTCCTTGGTTGAGGACTTGCCGTGAAAATTCAGACTCCTTAACTACCCATACAGAATTGATGCCTCATTTTAAAAGTTGTAAATGATTGTTACAAGTATTTTAATGTATTACTCATACTATCGTGTTAAAAAAACTGTCCACAACGCTTTAGGCAAGGTAAAAAGACGATTGCCAGTAGGATGATGCTTACAACTATGTCCCTAGAAATCTGAGAAATATAGGGTAATATAATAATTTTTATTTTAAGAAATGTAACGGATTTTATTCATGGAAGTATGTCAGTCAGAGGTAGGGAGCAGGGAGCAGGGAGCAGGGAGCAGGGGGCAGGGAGAAAATATCACCACACTCACTTTCCACACTTCTCATACTCCCTTCTCTCAGAGGATTAATGATTGCTCTCGATTAATGAATTGATGCTCTAACTTCGCTGATTTCAGGTGATGTTGGCTTGATTTCCTCTATCTGGGAAACTGGCAAGTGCTGGATTTCCCAAACTTTTAACAAAATTAGATACTCGTAAAATGCTTGTAATGTACACCAAGCCATTCCAGCTCGCCCATCAAGACAACCACCCAAGATAAAATACATGTAAAGGAAGCGTATCAAGGGTCGAAATGGCAATCTTAAAGATAAGTCTTTGAGAGCGCGTCGTCTTTTTACTTCTGATTTCCCCCAGAATAAATCGCGCCAATTAATTTTTCCATGCTGAATCTGGTATAAAGTTTCTCTTGCTTCGTCAGTAGAATAACGGTTGTGCTTTTCTATCCAACGGCTTAAACCTTTGCTGCAAGTATAGTGGGGGTAAGTTTGCCTTAAAAAGCTTGTATTGCCATTACACACTTCCCGTTCAGTATGACCATAATCTGTGAACCAAACCTTTCCGTGACGAAACAGACGTAATTGGTAGCGGGGATACTGAGTGCTGTAGCGAATCCAATGATTCATGAAAATTACCCGTTCAGCAACATAGTAGCCAATGTAATCTGGATTTTGTATTGCTTGTTGGCATTCAGCAAAAAGTTCTGGTGTTATGCGCTCATCAGCTTCTAGGATATATACCCATTCATACTTGGGGGGAATAGATTCTAACATCCAAGTGCGTTGTTTCCCGTGGCTTTCAAAAGGATGCTGGACGACACGTACTGGGTAGTTACTGGCGATTTTCACGGTGCGATCGCTACTACATGAATCCACAACAATTATGTCATCGGATAACATTGCTGACTCGATGCAAGCTGCAATGTCTATTTCTTCGTTATGGGTAAGTATATAAATAGAAAACATAGTCATAAAGTCATAAAAATTTTGGATTTTGGACTTCGTCGTAAGCGCTCAGTCGAGCTGTCGAACGATTTTGGATTAACCCCATGTCTAAATTCAGGGACTTGTATCCTTTTATTCTTCTGTCATGGGATTTGAGTTCTTAAATTAAGTTTTGTTTTGGAATGTTAATTAATATTAAGAATAAATTTTGAGCTAATCTTATTTTTTGATAACTTCTAGGTAAAGCAATTAAAAAGTAAGTAAGCAAGCATAAATACAACTACATTTTTTGACATTTTTTGATTGATATTTAGCCATTTACTCGGCAAGAATCATCAATCAAAGGATTAACCTAAATTAGTTCTATTTATTCTTACTAACTTACTCAAAT
>NZ_FYBH01000218.1 GCF_900185595.1 Calothrix rhizosoleniae SC01 | reverse complement strand
CTTTGCTGATGCTCTGCCCCTATGGGATCATTTATTTTTTTGTATTCTCTAAAGAAATTAGATAAGTAGAACGGCGCAAAAAAACAGAAGTAAGTAATGAAAAGTAAAGTTACCTCAAAAGCTTTTCCCTCCTGTCCCCTGCCCTCTGCCTCATGCCTTATTAAAACGATAATTTTTAACACTTACCTACTTAGCAGTACGCAATTATGTTAGGACATTGTTAAAGGCCTAAACCTAGGATCAGTAAACTTATTACTTATTACTTGTTACTTATTACTTGCGCGTAGCGCTATACATGAGTCAACGCAGAATTTATTTTCCAACTAGAACCACTGTCATCTGTCATTTCTGAAAATATGATTTGAGTTTTGAATTAATTTTTTCGTTAAGGTGGTAAGTCCCAATCTATATAAAAGGATAACAAAAAATGAACACAGCAGAGCTATTGGTAAAGTGTCTAGAAAATGAAGGGGTAGAATACGTTTTTGGACTTCCTGGAGAAGAAAATCTGCATGTCTTGGAAGCTTTGAAAAACTCTCCTATCCAGTTTATTACTACTCGCCACGAACAGGGCGCAGCTTTTATGGCAGATGTATATGGACGGCTGACAGGGAAAGCTGGTGTGTGCCTTTCTACACTGGGGCCAGGAGCTACTAATTTAATGACTGGTGTTGCCGATGCTAACCTCGATGGTTCTCCCCTAGTGGCAATTACCGGACAGGTGGGTACAGATAGAATGCATATCGAATCCCATCAATACTTAGATTTAGTAGCAATGTTTGCTCCAGTAACTAAGTGGAATAAACAGATTGTGCGACCAAGTATTACCCCAGAAATTGTGCGTAAGGCATTTAAGCGAGCACAAACAGAGAAACCGGGGGCAGTTCACATTGATTTACCCGAAAACATTGCTGCTATGTCCGTGGAAGGCAAGCCTTTACATAGAGACAATATTGAAAAAACCTATGCTTCTTTCGCCAATATTAGAGCTGCCGCCGCAGCTATTTCTCAAGCTGTCAATCCACTAATTTTAGTTGGCAATGGAGCTATCCGCGCCCAAGCCAGTGATGCTGTAACCCAATTTGCCACCCAGATGAATATTCCCGTCGCCAATACCTTTATGGGTAAAGGTGTAATTCCTTATACTCATCCTTTGGCTTTGTGGTCAGTAGGATTACAACAACGGGATTTT
Source organism: Calothrix rhizosoleniae SC01 (assembly GCF_900185595.1). Lineage (GTDB taxonomy): Bacteria > Cyanobacteriota > Cyanobacteriia > Cyanobacteriales > Nostocaceae > Calothrix_A > Calothrix_A rhizosoleniae. Next base: position 5,348 of record NZ_FYBH01000218.1, on the reverse strand, counting down.
ATTACTTGTGGCTTTGATAATACAGACTTAGTAATTGCCATTGGTTATGATTTAATTGAGTTTTCTCCCAAAAAATGGAACCCTACAGGTAACATTCCCATTATTCATATTGGGGCAAATCAATCGGAAATTGATAGTAGCTATATTCCCATAGTCGAAGTTGTGGGAGATATTTCTGACTCACTCATGGAAATATTGAAAGTAGCAGACAGGCAAATCAGAGAAAATCCCTACGCTATTAGCCTCAGACCAAATATTCGCTCCGATTACGAGCAATATGCTCACGACGATGGGTTTCCCATTAAGCCACAAAAGATAATTTATGACTTGCGTCAGGTAATGGGGCCAGATGATATTGTTATTTCTGATGTAGGCGCTCATAAAATGTGGATTGCCCGTCATTACCATTGCCATAGTCCTAATACTTGCTTGATTTCTAATGGCTTTGCAGCAATGGGAATTGCTATTCCCGGTGCCTTAGCAGCAAAACTGGTTTATCCCAACCGCAAAGTTATTGCTGCCACTGGGGATGGTGGATTTATGATGAATTCCCAGGAATTAGAAACTGCTTTACGCATAGGTACTTCCTTTGTTACCTTAATTTTTAATGATGGCGGTTATGGGTTAATTGAATGGAAACAGGAAAATCAATTTGGTAAAGGAAATTCATCCTTTGTTCATTTTGGCAATCCTGATTTTGTGAAGCTAGCGGAAAGTATGGGATTAAAAGGCTACCGTGTGGAAGCTGCTACTGATTTAGTTCCTATCTTAAAAGAGGCTTTAGCCCAGAAAGTTCCAGCAGTAATTGATTGTCCAGTTGATTATCGGGAGAATATTCGCTTTACCCAAAAAGCTGGTGAATTGAGTTGTGACATATAGCACTACGTGCAAGTAACTGGATAATCCCCCTAGGATTAAAATCCCAGTCTCATAGTAGAAGTTGTCTCAAGACGAATGAGTAATATGAAAACTCTTGAGTAAACTTTAGTTTAGTTCGCCTATTAGCTCGGAAACTCACTTCTGGGGAAGTGTGGAAATCAACAAACAGCATTGGTGGAAGTAACCCGATAATCCGCCTAGGATGATGGCATTGCTGTGTATACAGTGGTGCCATCATCATATTGCAAGTTCACCAGAGAAGAAACTGAATAAAACCTCTAATTTTCAGTCATAAATCAGGCTAGGAGAAGTCAGAACAAACACATCTCTTGTACCTTGTGCAGCAGTTACAGGTTTAATAGGAGTAGTAAAGTGAAAGAAGTCGTGGTCATTGACAAGTAATAATTCCCCTGGCTGCAATATTTTGTTAAAAACAGGCTTTTCTTTTTTGGCAGTATATAGATGGGTTTGCCCACCTTGAATATTGTCCCTATCAACAGAAAAAATACCAATAAAATCCGTACCATCTTGATGGATACCTTCTGGTGCAGGATTGCCAAAATTATTCGGCGAGCAGCTAGTTCTAATTTGATGCACGCCGATTTCTGCTTCTGGGTGTAAGTGACAAAAATCAGCAAACGCCATGATTAGTTGTTGAAATATATCAAGTTGAACTAGCCCATCTTCCAACTCAGCAAACTCTCTTTTGAGATTACCCACTAAAGGGTTATATTGATTACTTTGATATAAATATCCGTGGGGTAATTTGATTAATTCTTCCCCCTCAAATGTGAATCTTGATAATCTTCGAGAACGATATTTTCCTTTCATATAAGGATCAATCGGTAAATTGTTAAAAAAGGGTTTAAAGCCTGCTGGCACTATAGCATTTACTTTTCTTAATTTAAATTGAAAAGTATATTCTAACTCTACTGTTTCCAATAATTTTTTCATGGGATTTACCTCCATCCCACCAGCTTTTACTTATGGCAGGTTGATATATATACAGGGTATGCTATCCGTGACTGAGATGTCGTCAATTAGAATACAAAATTTGTCTGTTACTAATAGGGATAATACTCAAAAACTCTCACAGTAATTAAATACATTAATACCTACATCAATTCCGGAAAATAGGGATATGGTGTAAATTTACGTAACATACAACCATTGAAAGTAATTAATAGTACGCTAACTGCTGCCAAAAAATCAGTATTTATACTCTATTTATCAATTAGGATTATCTAATGGCTCAATGTGGGAAGACTAAATATAAGTCCTGATTTCAGGAGTTATAGATAAATAAATTGATATTTGGTAGTCGGAGTTTTATATGATTACTCACTCTTCGGAGCGCGTGAATCTTTTAAATATTTATTTAGATAACCTATCTCAAAGAGAACTTTTAAGAAGACTGGGTGATGGAGGAATGGTTGTTACACCCAATGTGGATCATGTGATGAAACTACAGAAAGATCCAGAATTTCATCAAATATACCGCAACTCAGATTACATTGTCTGCGATAGCCAGGTTTTGTTTTATGCTTCCCGAATACTAGGTAAACCAATTCAAGAAAAGATTTCCGGTTCGGATTTATTTCCAGCTTTTTATGAATATTATAAAGATGACTTAGATATCAGTATTTTTCTGTTAGGAGGAACTCCAGGCTCTGCAAATACTGCAAGGCGGATAATTAACCAAAAAGTTGGACGAGAGATGGTTGTAGATGTATATTGCCCACCTTTTGGATTTGAGAATGACGAAGTAGAAAATGAGAAAATTGTGACTCTGATTAATCGTTCTGAAGCCACTGTTTTAGCTGTGGGTGTGGGAGCGCCAAAACAGGAAAAATGGATTTATAAATATAGAGAAAATTTGCCTAAAGTTAAAACATTTCTTCCGATTGGAGCCACAATTAATTTTGAAGCTGGGTTTGTACCTAGATCTCCTCGTTGGGTGAGTGAGGTGGGATTGGAATGGATGTATCGTTTACTGTCAGAACCCCAGCGACTGTGGAAACGTTATTTAATAGACGATTTACCATTTGGTTGGTTGATGATTCAACAGTTACTAAATCTTTATCAATATAATTTACCCCTTGGACAGTTACTCCAAGAAGCAGATTTGCTTTCATTTGAGCAAGTGGAAACTATATTAGCAATTCAAGCCCAAAACCGACATCGAAAATTTGGTGAATTAGTGGTGGATAGGGGTTGGTTGGAGCCAACTACTTTAGATTTCTTTGCCGAACAGTTTCCACAGTTAAATAAAAAACGTGCCAGACAACCTTTAGGAGAATATCTTAGGGCTGCTGCATTATTAAATGAAAGGCAAATTCATGACATATTGCTAGAACAAAGGCAATATGGTAGACGTTTTGGTGAAATTGCTGTTAATAAAGGATGGGTTCCTCAAGGTACAGTAAGTCTATTACTTGGCAACAAAAACCATGTTAATTAGATATGCAGTTACCGAAGAGTGAGAGTATCAATTCTTTCTAGAGTAATGTATACCCAAAGCCGCAGGGGGTGCAGACTTACCAGCTAATCCCACCAGAGCCAGTAATGCGATCGCATATGGGAGCATAATTAAAAATTGGTAGGGTATGTTTGCTCCCAATGCTTGGATTCTCAATTGCAATGCTTCTGTGGCACCAAATAGTAAACTAGCTAAAGCAGTACCTATAGGATGCCATCTACCAAAAATTAAAGCTGCGATCGCAATAAATCCTTTACCTGCACTCATACCCTCGGCAAAATATTTTACCTGCACCAAGCTTAAGTAAGCGCCTCCCAAACTAGCAAGGCAACCACTGATAATTACAGCAAGATAACGCACCTTGACTACGGAAATTCCTGTAGATGCAGCCGCTTGGGGATATTCTCCCACGGCTCTTAAGGTTAAACCGATGCTGGAATTAAATAGTAAATATGTGGTAGCAGCAATTAGAAATAGCAGTAAATATACGAATATATCTTGTTGAAATAAAACTTTTCCTAACCCAGGAATATTGGCAAGATAGGGAATTATTAAGGGTGGAATACTTGGTAATTGTTCGTTACTACCCCCTGCAAATATAATCCTTGCCCAAAAAGATGTTAATCCTGCAGCAACTAAATTAATTGCCAAGCCAGATACCAGTTGATTAACACCCAGACTGACGCACAAAAAGCCATGAAGTAATCCCACTATACCCCCGACAATGGCAGTAACAATTATACCCAACCAGGGATTACCAGTGTAAAAAGCGATCGCGGCACTGGTAAAAGCCCCCGTTAGTAGCATTCCTTCTAGGGCAATATTTAATACTCCAGATCGTTCCGAGTACATCCCCCCTATAGCCGCGAATGCTAAAGGTACAGTTAGGCGCACGGTAGCAACAAGGTAATCAGTCAAGAAGTCAGGGAGCATCCCAATTAAAAAATATTACCTAGTGGGAGCCGGACAGCTCCTTTGATATCTGATGCAGGCAAGATAACCGTACTACAACATTTAGGAGCTTGGATTTATTAACTTACAATCAGATTTGCACTTTATTTTATCCCCATTCCTGAGTATTGGGAATGCTTGCCAAACTAATCCCAATCATCACGATTAAATATACCCAACAACGGAGCTAAAAAGAACCCGGCGACAAAACCGCCAATATGTGCCCAGTAAGCCACTCCTCCTGTTTCCACACTCATATTGGCGGCGGCTTGCAAACTCGCAACCCCAGAAACAATATTTTGAATAAAGAAAAATCCTATAAGTATCAGAGCCGGGATTCTTACCGTAGTGACGAAAAAAAACAAAAAGACTAAAGTGACCACTTTTGCTTGGGGAAAACGAATAGCATAAGCCCCCAAAACCCCAGAAATTGCTCCACTCGCCCCCAAGGAAGGAATAGCAGAATTCATGCCAATAAACCACTGACACAAACCTGCAAATACACCACAACTTAAATAAAAAATTAAATATTTGGCATGACCTAATTTATCTTCAATATTGTTACCAAATACCCAGAGAAACAACATATTTGATATTAAGTGCCACCAACCACCATGTAAGAATTGTGACGTAATTAAAGTTGCCCATTCTGGAACTTCTTGACCAACTGGCACACCTTGAAAACTTGCACTGAGCTGTTGGGGAACTACTGCATACAATTGAAAAAATTGCTGTAGTTCTGTACTTGACAGACTCATCTCATGTAAAAAAACAACAATATTAATTCCAATTAACCCATAAGTTAAGTATGGAGTGATACGTGTCGGGTTTTCGTCGTAAAGGGGAAACACAGGTTATTTTCCTACTAATTGCATTATCTGCAATATAGCTTGATTAAGCAGAATTCTGGAAGAAAGAGGAAAGTACTTTGTTGTAAGAATATGAAACTCTACCTTCTTCCCTCTCCCCTCTTCCCTCTTCCTTCTTCTTTCTCGCGTAGCGAGTTGAATAAACTAGTACACTGGGACGTAAATAATCC
>NZ_FYBH01000279.1 GCF_900185595.1 Calothrix rhizosoleniae SC01 | reverse complement strand
CAGCAGCAGCACCTCCAATCTGTATTTCAAGAAGTCCGTCACCAGCAAAGCTCCTTCTTTGGCTACAGCGCTGGTAACTTTATGAATCTCTGTCTTTGCCTGAAAATAGATTTAGCAGATTATGACTTTTCTCACTGCAAGATTCGCCAAGTAGATTTTCAAGGAAAACAGATTGCCCATCTCAATGTTTCCTATGCTGTAATTAAGGACTGCCTATTTACCCAAACCTTTGGTAGTATTCTCGCAGTCGCTTGTAGCCCAGACAACACCATGCTTGCTTTGGGAGATATTAGTGGCAATCTCTGTCTGTGGCAAACAGCAGCAAGTCAAGGAGATTGGTTTGCTCTGGAACAACCCTATTTAACCTTGAGGGGGCACTCCAGTAATATTACTGCCATCGCTTGGCATCCCCATGAACGTAAACTGCTCTGCGGCAGCGACGATTACACCCTCAAACTTTGGGATGGGCAAACTGGTAATTGTTTACGTACCTTTCAAGGGCATGAAAAGGAGGTTTGGGATGTGGCGTGGAATCCCGATGGTACGATGATTGCCAGTAGTAGTAGCGATCGCACCATAAAACTTTGGGAGCCGGAAACAGGAGAATGTTTGGCAACCTTAGCAGGGCATGAAAGACTAATATGGAGCATTGATTGGAGCCCCGATGGAAAACTCCTCGCCAGTGGTAGCGAAGACTGCTCAGTTAGACTGTGGGATGTGCAGAGTGGTGAATGTTGTCAAATATTACCCAAAGCCGGGGCTAGGGTTCGTCGCGTCACCTGGAGTCCCGATGGAAAAATCCTTGCCACTGGCAGTTCAGATAAACTGATTCGGCTGTGGGATGGGAAAACGGGGGAGTTGATTAGAACCCTTGCATTGCCCTCTATCTGGGTTACTTCTCTAGTATGGAGTCCCGATGGGAACATACTAGCAAGCGGTGGCGATCGCAACATAAAACTCTGGAATCCTTTCACTGGTGAATGTCTGCAAACCCTCCAGGGGCATAAAGAGCATATTTGGGGACTCCATTGGACCGCGGATGGCAAAACTCTGGTTAGTGGTAGCCACGATCAAACAGTACGGTTTTGGGATACAGAATTAGGGCAGTGTCGTCGTGTCATACAGGGGTATATTGCCCCAATTTTATGTGTAGTTTGGAACCCAGATGGCAATAAACTCGCTAGTTGTAGCAGCGATCGCACAGCAAGAATTTGGGATCTTGAACAAGAAGCAGGGAGGAAAGGGTCAGGAGGCAGGGGGAATGCCTCTTCCCTCCTGCCGTGGAGCGAAGAGTCACAAGGGTCACAATCCCCGACTTCTGTAAGTCATTTTCGTTCAGGTGGGGTACAATCTCCATCTGAACATCCCCCTGCTCCCCATCTCCCTGCTCCCCTGCCTCTTTTTGAAACTGGACAATGCACCACCTTAAAAGGTCATCAAGGTTGGGTGTTTTCAGTCAGTTGGAGTCCTAATCAAACTGTAATTGCCAGCAGCAGTGCAGATGCCACCATTAAACTGTGGAATGTGGATACGGGGCAATGCCTGAGAACATTATACGGTCATGTGAGTTGGGTATGGTCAGTTGCCTGGAGCCCAGACGGACAAATGCTTGCTAGTGGTAGTAGTACAAATGATTTAACAGCACGGGTGTGGAATGCTGCTACGGGTGAATGCCTGCATGTGCTTTCTGGCCATCAAAGCTGGATTTGGTGGGTGGTTTGGAGTCCTGATGGCAAAATTATGGCGACGGCTGGGGATGACCAACAGATTAAAATGTGGAATGTACAGACGGGAAAATGTATAAAAACGTTGCATGACCACCGTTTATTGGCAGTTGCGATCGCCTGGAGTCCCGATGGCAAATACTTAGCCACCAGCAGCACCGAACAAACCGTGAGACTGTGGAATGTGTCAACAGGCATTTGCGAGTTAGAAATGGTGGGACATCAGCAAACCGTTTGGTCAATCGCCTGGAGTCCCGATGGTAAATGGTTAGCCAGTGGTAGTGATGACTGTAACATTAAACTCTGGAATTTGCAGACAGAGCAGTGCTACCATACCTTCCAAGGACATGAGAGTCGCATCAGTTATATCTCCTGGAATCCATCTGGGAAAATCTTTGTCAGTAGCAGTTTTGATGCCACCCTTAGACTCTGGGACGCTTGTAGTGGGAAGTGTTTGCAAGTATTGAGGAGCGATCGCCCTTACGAAGGAATGAACATCGCTGGAGTTCAGGGATTAACAGAGGGACAGAAAGCTAATCTGAAAGCATTGGGAGCGATCACGTAGTGTTTCTAAGGCGAGCATCCCACTGATGCAGAAATGGGAGGGCTGGATATTTTATTACTTGGAAAT
>NZ_FYBH01000276.1 GCF_900185595.1 Calothrix rhizosoleniae SC01 | reverse complement strand
AATTCATTATCAAGCATTTTCAAAAGCCAATTTTTCAGTTAGCTGTCCAGCGCAACAAAATTAACTTGTTAGTCTACGAACCCAGCCAGGAGGTTATTCTGCAATGGATCAAACCTTGAGTTATGCAGACATTCTCAAAAAGACGGTACAAGAAGCAGTTGTCAATCAACCTCGTTTACAGGCGATCAAACTCTATCCCGTTTGTGATACTGAATCCGGTCATTTTCTGGTGTTAGCAACGGGTTGGAATAAACAACGCCGGATGGACACCATTCTGTTTCATGCGCGTTTAGTAGAGCAGCAAATCATCATTGAAGAAGACAACTTTGAGGAGAGCTTAACCCAAACTCTTATTGCTGGGGGTATAAAAAGAGAGGACATTGTGACCCATTTAGAACCTGCATTTACATCCTGGGAAGTGCGATCGCCCAGCCCCGAATGACGTTTGGCAAAGAAGAACGGCAAAATCAATACTTATATACCCAAATAAATCTGTAACTTTTAAATCTTATATATTACTATTTGCGTATTTATATTGATAAAAATCCAGGTTTATATTTCAATAGAAAGAAAATAATTATACTTAACTACTTGTCTTGTACTTCCTTAAATGCGATCGCTGACAAAATTAAAAATACTCATGCCCGAATCACAGTAATCGCGCGTTGATTTTCCGTTACAACAATCTGAGTGGATAAACGTTCTTCCATTGGTAGGGCATTTTTACGTCTGTCAAACACAAATAACCAACCAAAATCCAACCCCAAACGGGCTAAATAGGATTCTAATTGCTCAATCCCCTCAGTTTGTGGGTCACGCTTTTTCTCCCGCCATACTTTTAACTCGATACCCAACGTGACATCTTTATAACGCAGACATAAATCCATTCTGTCACTACCAATCGCATATTCCCTTTCCAGGGTTCCACCACCATTAACAACACGATGCAAGAAAGCCATTAATACGATGTGGGGAGCGATTTCATGGTAGCTAGTACTTTTCAATAATGGTTCCCCATGTTGTCGCCAAAACTTGATAAACGCCGCCAATAAAGCATCTTTATTTAGTTTACCTTCAGGATTTAACCAAGTTGGTGCAATCACTGGTAAAGAAGCCATTGGCGTTACTGTTAATACCCTGGGTAAGACCTCGCGATAAATTGGATTAGCAATAGTTAATCCACCTTGGGGATGCATTTTACATAAACCCAAGTCAATCACAAATTGAATATCATCGTTGGGTATATCCCCCAATTCCAGACCAGCTAACATCGGCTCGATAATCGCTTTTATCCTTGGTTCCCGTAAGCGTTCGGCTAAACTATCAAGATGAGTATCTTGACGGGCAATTAATATTTCCTTTGCCTGTAAAATATGCTCATGAGTAATAGGAGTATTTCTATCCCTAACCATTTTTTCCACAACTTCTTTGGCTAGAGCATTAACTAACCAAGGTTGTCCCTGGGTTAAATCAAAGGCTGTTGCTGTTGCTGATGGAGTGAAAATTTGTCCTGTCTCTTCTGTATGTTGTTGGTATAGTTGTGCAACTTCTGGGGCGTTAAAATTTCTTAGGGTAATGGAGGTGACTTTAATATTAAAAGGACTGGCTGTGTTTAATCTATCGCTTCCACCTGATTCAACCTTATAATCTCGCACATCCCGCAAGCCAACCAATCCTACGGATGAGGGAAAATTTTCTGGACGATTGGGAAAACCATCTCGTAACTGTCGTAAAACTGAAATTAGTGTTTGGTCTTGCAAAGAATCAATTTCATCGATAAATAGTACCAAAGGTCGGGACGAAGCTTTTGCCCAATTCTGCAAAAAAGACCTAATTCTGCGTCCGGGTTCTGCTTTTTGCTCTGGCTTTAAAGCCGGTGGTTGCAACTCATCTGGTAATCGAATGGAAATTGTATCGTACCAAGCCCCTAAAATCGCCAATTCTGCTGCACCTGGGTCATGATTAAATGCACTTCCCACCTCCACGGATACCACTACTGCTGCATAACGTCCAGTTGCGGTAAGTTGCTGGGCTAGGGCTAACATTGCCGTTGTTTTCCCTGTTTGTCGCGGTGCATGAACGACAAAATAACTTTCTTGTTCAATCAGCAGCGATAAGTCGGGGAGACGACTTGTTGCTGAGAGCGTATAGTGTTTGTCGGCTTTACATGGGCCAGCAGTGTTGAACCAGCGAGACATAGGATGTTGGCATTTGGCGGACACTTTGAGTTTAGACGATTTTGGGGAAGAGGAAGGACTTATTGATTTCCGTATAATTGAAGCAGTTATGCATTATCAAGTCATGTTACTGAAATTTTATGGGAAATCAAAAGATCATAGCACTACAAAATATCTTCAGTTCTAGGCTCGATACGTTGAGTCATATTTTAGAGATAGCAGAGAGTCATTTCGCAGATGATGTAGAGTCTCTATTGCAGCGTCGCATCGCACCCGATATGTTTCCTTTTGGCACACAAATAGCATTTGTTTGCAATCAGCCCCGTAACTTCGCATTGTGGTGCTTAGGAGAGCCAGCAGACAACTTGAACCCCAATGTTGCATCTCTTGTTGAGGCGCGCGATCACATTTCATCGACTAAGGAATTGTTGACAAGTATCAATGTTACTGATTCTAAACTGTCAGAAATCAACAGGCTCGATCTTGGACAAGGACTATACGCAGAATTATCTGGACTTTCGTATGTAGATGATTTTCTGATGCCAAATTTTTATTTCCATATAACAACAGCGTACAATATCCTGCGTATGGCAGGAGCAACAATAGGTAAACGCGACTTTATGATGCATTTAGTACCTTCTGTGAAGCATCAAGACAATACATAACAACCTCCATGCACTAGAACTTTATTGTGTTAGTCGTCCAGTGGCGGTAAGTTGCTGGGCTAGGGCTAATATTAAACACTACTTAACAAGACCAATACACCAAATGCGATAAGCATTCGCGGAGCGTGTCCCTTTTGGACTCAGCTTTACGCCAAAGCCCTATCGCTAATCTCAGTTTAGGGAAAAATTAGGTAATGCCTGAGAAAGCCAAATAAATTGTAGCAGATAAAAATCAATGGATTTGCTGCTAGATACCACCTGAAAATCGCCTAATTTAAGGAAAGGCCAGGGAATAATTACGCCTATCCTGGCAAATCCCTACTATATAAGCAATTCCCCAACTTATTTCCATATAACTGCTGTGGGGCCATTGTCCGCCGAGAAGGGCATAAATCTCTAGAGGTTTGGCGGATACGGTAACACCTGTTTCATAATGTTTGCCAGTAAAGGCGGTATATCTGCGAACAGCCTCTTCATAGAAAGGACTTTTACTATAATTTTTATGGGTCAAATCTACAGCAAATAAACCATAAAAATAACGAGGTATACTTTGGATGGTTTCCACTAGTTGACCAAGGTTTCTGGCCAAAATCGCATTACGGGGTACTTCTGTTCCCCAAGCTGTATCTAATGCCCAAGACGCACAGGTAAGGTGAGAGCCTCCGCAAATACCACATATACGAGGTGTGGCAATTAATCCTGCTTTTGGATCTTTCCCACGCAAAATAACTTCAAATCCTCGGAAGAGTTCTGCTTGAGTCCAAGCGTTAATTACATGTCCATCTTCGATATCTACTCGAACATCTAAATCGCCTTCTACTCTACCAACCGGCGAAATATCTAGTGTTTGAATTGCCATGATTATTTGTTAACGGGACTTTATTGCTACAGAATGTGGAGTGTAGGAACAGAGCACCTTCTAAAAAGAAGGTGCTTGAAAGAAGGATTAATAGCATTTTTGGAGCTAATTTTTTGGTATTTCCTCAAAATTGCTTGGCTTCCTACAGAATTAATGATTAAACGGTGAAAAACTCTTCATCTGTCCATTCAGGAGCAGTATTTTTGGCTACTACTGTTAGTAAGGCATAGTCTTTCTTGTTTACTCCTGTGGGTAAATCTTTAGGAGCGCCTAACATTGTTTGGGTTTTAAAGACGGTTCCTGGCTTCAGATCATAGAAGGGAAATTCTGGTTCTGTACAACCAAGACAAGGCATACCAGCGCGAGTTTTAGAGGAAACCCGATTCCACAATACCCGGTTACAGGAAGAATGAGTCATGGGCCCACGACAACCCAAGTCATAAAAGAGACATCCCGTGCGATCGCCAAATTCTTGGGTAGATGCTCTGTAGGCAAAATGATCGTTGCGAGTACAGCCTGTTTGGGTAAAGGTACTAAAGAAGGTTTTGGGACGATGTAATTCGTCTAAGTCAATATCTCCGATACGTCCAGTAGCTATTGCTACTAGTATTTGGGAAATCCAGTCGGGATGAGCAGGACATCCAGGGATATTAATTACTGGTAATCCCCCTTGGGAAATGAAATCTTGGCCTAAAAAACCCCCTTTTTGGCGCTTGAGGAATTGTAAGCCCTGGGATTCGCTGGGATTAGGTTCCATCGCTGGTATTCCTCCCCAAGAAGCACAATCACCCACGGCGACGATAAATTTAGCCACCTTAACAAGGTCTGTTAACCATTCTTTCATGGGGCGATGGGCAAACCTGTTCCATTCCCCAGTACCATCAGGGGCGTTGACTACTGTACCTTCAAATACGAGGATATCCACAGGAGTTTTCCCGGAAACACAGTCCCATAGAAGTGCTTGTAAATTATCCCCTAGTTCGACTCCCAAAGATGGATGCCAAAGTAGATTAAAGCCAAAGTCAGCAAGTAAATCGCAAGCTGTGGGTTCTTCGGCATTAAGAAATGACATGGTGTCCCCGGAACAGGCACCACCTTGCAACCATAATACGTTAGTCATTCAATTTTAGATTTTGGATTGTGGATTGTGGATTGATTTACATTGCAGAGCTTCATTATTTTTTTAATCTTTAGTTCTTTTATCATATGCATTTTTGCTGAAATTTTCTATAAGTTAAATAAAAATTAAAAAATATAATTATCGTTACTTTAAAGACAAAACAAAAAGTTATCCAATAACATTATATTTATCTTTTATTGCCTAACATGCTCATCCCATAAGTTAAATATTGCTATTTATTTTATTATCGATAGTTACTTATTCCTATATCCTCATATTATCCATAATCCTGCCAATAAATTAGATAAAAATTTTTATTTTCCGTTCTTGACAGAACTTGATAGTAATTTTGATAGTTGTATGATTTAATCAATAGACTAGCAATCCTTGAAAAATGACTACATTTATGAGATGTATCTTTGTTTATCTGTATTCAAATCTAGAGTATGTAGTTACTTTAAAGATATTGTAAATCCTTATATTTTTGACCTAGAATTTTATTAATTGATTGTTTTATATTAAATGTAGCTTGTACATGAGCAATTATGAGTATTAGCTAACATACCCAACAGCAAAACAGTAAATTATCTTGTTGATTTTCTCAGTTTTATGTTGCTGAAACAGCAGTTATGCATTTATATGCTGTTCGGATTTTTGAACGAGAATGGTTTTGGTTTAGCTAACAACTATTATGTAAGTGAAGTGAATGGTGTGAAGGGAGTGCTAGAGGCGGGATTAGGAAACACAAGGTAAAACAAGAGTCAAGGGAGTTTCCAGACTGGCGGAGTGTGAAATTAACCCAGTGTTCCCCTATTTTCCATAGCATCTATCAAACGGTGTGTATAGCCCTGGATGAGACGCTTTGCAGCGTTTCTATTAGTTCTAATGGGCATTTTATAAATTGCTTTACTCACCTTGAGGAAGAGAGTGATGACCCCTAGCATTACAGATGCAGCAGTAACGGCAGCAATTGCAGCCATTGCATCGGAATCGGTAAAAACGGAAGAAAAAATTCAAATGCTCATTGAGATAGCACAAGGTTTTCAAAAAAAGCCTAAAAGTGCCAAGGATTTGCGGAATGCAGTATCCTTATATTACCGAGCTTATGAAATGAGTGGTGAGGATTATCCCTTACTCAAAGCTCGCTCTCAAGTGGGTATGGCGGGTGCATTGCAGTCAATTCCCGATGTAGATAGTGACTTACTGCTGCAAGCAAAAGTTGGTTATGAAGAGGCGCTACCGATTTTGCAACAGTTGGCTTCCTCGGAAGAGGTAGCGGAAGCAAAGATGAATTTGGGGTTGGTATTACAGTCCTTAGTACCCTTCCATTTAGCACGCATTACTGACAGCATCCAGGCTTACCAGGAGGCTGTACAGATATTTACCTGGGAGCGTTATCCTCAAGAGTATGCCATATTGCACAACAACATTGCCATCGCTCATATTTCTATGTCCACGACTGGCAAGCAGCAAGATTTACAACAAGCACTAGCTATAGAGACTTTTGAAGAGGCATTGCAACACATCAACTTAACTGATTGTCCTAGGGAGTATGCAATGTTACAGAACAATTTGGGTAATACATTGCAATGTCTAGCTACGGATTCTGTGGATTATTTACTGCGAGCGATCGCAGCTTATGATGAAGCCTTGAAAGTGCGTAATCTGCAAAACACACCCCTAGAATACGCCAATACAATTGCCAATAAAGCCAATGCCTTATTTAAGTTACCAGATAATGTGGAAAAACCAGCAATAGGAAATGAGCAAAATTTGAAACAAACACGTACTTATTATCAACAAGCATGGACAATTTTTACTAAATATAAACAGGTAGAACAAGCGGAAATTGTTGCCCAAGCACTGCAAGAAGTTGATCAAAAAATTATGAATATTCAATAACTGATAATTCACAACTTATAATTTGTAAATTAATTATGACTGATACACTCACACATTTTGTTTTTGATGACATTAATCTGATGACAGGAATGTTATGGTTGCTAATTGCGATCATGATATCAATGATTGGTGGTGCAATTAGCGGCATGGTTATAGCAGGAGAAGAAATAGGTTATCAATTATCTGCTATGTTAGGCAGTTTGTTTGCACCAGCTGGTGTAATTCCTGCCATAATCTTAGGTTTATTTATTCTCAGCTTCTTTGGAGTTAGATAGGAGGAATTATGTTTGAAATTGGGTGGTTTTCGGCCAAACTGTTTTTGAAAGGTAAACTACTACGGGATCCTGTTGATTTTGCCTTAAAGGTTTGTCTTGCCAGTATTGCCGGTTTATTATTACTAGTATCCCTAGGAACACTTAAATTACCATTGTGTATTCCCATTACTGTTTCTAGCTTAGTCGCAGGAGCAATTATGCCATTTTTGCTCAAGGACTTCAAAATGAAGTAATCTGTGAATGATTAGTCAAACTATATTCTTGATTTTATTTCAGGTATTGCTACTAATGATATAAGAGTGCTCAAAAAGACTAATTATGACAGTCATTTTGATACAGGCTGCAATTTATCATTACTGAATAAAGGTAATAAAATACATTTCTGTAAATGACTACACCGTCATCAAAGTCATAAATACAGTAAATATTATTTACCTTTGATTTATATATCAGTGCTAGTGGTTGGCGAACTACAGAAAATACCAACCACTAATACAACTTCTATACAATATAAGTACTAACTAATGACCAATCTAGAAGAATTAGTACAAGATATAGAATACCTGGAAACAATTATTGCAGAGTGGGATAAAAGCCAACAGGATGTAGTCTTAGACTTAAAGATGGCAATTAAATCATTGCATGGTTATGCTTTGACCCATTTTATAGAGAATATTAAGCCAGAATCAATATCCTCGTTACTGCATACAGATATTGATAAAATGGTATACAAATTACTACTTGACAACAGAATGATAGAAGCTCCAAAAGAGCCTTTAATTCAGCGTCTACAGCAAGTTTTAGACAAGATGAGACCTTATATAAAACAGTATCATAAAAATCTGGAGTTAGTAGCTTTTAAGCCACCAGATACTCTAGAAATTAATTTAGTGGATCATGGGAATCATGATATATCTGTAAATTTAAATTTATTACCAAAAATTCAAAAATCTATTCAATATTACTGTCCGGAAATCCTGAAAATTACTACCATACAATAAGCTGCATCCAGTTTCTCGAATTTTTGCAGAACTGAGGGAGCTAAATTTTCACAGCTGCTTCATCAAGATATTGAGACAACTCCACAATAAAAATAACCTCATCTTCTGGGATAGTAATCCTGCCCATCCTTGTCTTCTCAATTGGCAAGATACCTAAACTACAGAAAATTTTGGTCTATTTTTCGATCCGGAAAATTTTCATTAAAATTATCATTACTATTATTAATCCCAAGAATTTGACCTCATCAGAATGTATTAATTAATTCTTGTATAATCTCTTGAATTTTAAAAAAATATGGTATAGTAGTTATCCCATTTTACAAAGATTAATACCGATTTTTAGGGAAGAGTAATCTTATTATGTCTGCTAACCTACTAACAGACGCTTGTTTAAAGTGGTTAATGTTAATTGCTGTGGTATTTAATATTTCATCCACAGCATATTTGTTATCATTTGCTCATACAGAGGAATTATCAGCAAAAGAGAATATAGAACAAAAAAATCAACTGATAAATACGACAGCAACATTATTTCTGGGGTTAGCAGTCATAATCCATGCTTACTATGCAGCAAAGCGTTTAAAATTCATCCAAGAAAATAATAATGCTGCTAGCAAAAATATGTATATAGGGATGAGAAATACCCAGCTAGCTCAAGAAAAGTTAGTGGCAGAACGCTTGAATAATGCCGTCGTTCAACTTGGTGCAGATAATGTCGTCACTAGAACAGGAGCAGTTTATATTTTAGAGAGAGTTGCCCAAGATTCAGAGTTAGAATCATGGACGGT
>NZ_FYBH01000275.1 GCF_900185595.1 Calothrix rhizosoleniae SC01 | reverse complement strand
GATTAGAAACGAGTCCACTAACAGCGATGATTTTGACCTGGGGATTGATTTTCTTTAAAGTGCGAATTGCAGTTTTACCACCCATAGAGGGCATCATCATATCTATCAATACCGCATCGATCTCGTTTTGACTCTGAGCGTAAAGAGCGATCGCTTCAATCCCATCACTAGCGGTTAGCACTCTGTAATTGTGAGTTTCTAGGATAGCTTTGCTAATTTCACGAATTGCTTCTTCATCATCCACAACTAGAATTAATTCGCCATCACCACAGGGAAGCTCTTCAATTTTTTCGATAACTGTTGCTTGAGTCTCACAAGCCGGTAAATACACTTTAAATTGAGTCCCCCGCCCCACCTGACTATAGGCATTGACAAAACCATCGTGGCTTTTGACGATACCCAGAGCAGTGGCAAGTCCCAAGCCCGTACCCCTACCTACTTCTTTGGTAGTAAAAAATGGCTCAAAAACTCGCTCTAAGATTTCGGGAGAGATTCCTGTGCCAGTATCAGAGACAGTAATCACCACATACCTCCCCTTACGAGCATCGATATGCATACGGGCATAGTTAGCATCAATGATAACATTCTCAGCAGTAATCTTAAGTTTCCCGCCGTTAGGCATAGCATCCCGCCCATTGACTGTGAGATTCATCAAAACTTGGTGGATTTGGGTCACATCGCCATTAACCGTCCACAGGTTTTGCGGCACAATTGCCTCAAATTCAATTGCTTTGGGGAATGTTTGTACAACTATCTGTTTTACTTCTGTGATCAAATGTTCAACCTGTATAATTCTACGTTCTCCTTCTAAGCCCCGTGAGAAGGTTAATATTTGCTTAACCAAAGCCGCTCCCCGTTTGGCATTGGTTTCGATAATTTGGAATAATGCCAAAGTTGGTTCGTCAAGCTCAGTCAGTTTGCGTGGCAGCAGTTGAGCTAATCCCAAAATCGGCGTGAGAATATTGTTGAGGTCGTGAGCTATACCACCTGCTAGGGTTCCCAGACTTTCTAACCGTTGAGCGTGCAGATATTGGGCTTCTAGATGTTTTTTTTCGGTGATATCGGTATTAACTACTAAAATTGACTGGGGATTTTCTACGTCATTTTCCACAAACGTCCAACGACTTTCAACCACAATACCTTTACCAGCTTTTGTAACCTGATTTAGTTCTCCCTGCCATTCACCTTGCTGGGTAAATATTGGCTGAATTTTTGCCAATTCAGTTGCAGATTTCCCATACAACAAATCATTGACATCTCTATTCAGGGCTTCCGCTTTCGTCCAGCCGTATAATCTTTCTGCACCCCGATTCCAAAACAAAATTTGGTTATCCTGTCCTAAAACCATAATTGCGTCCGTTGCCACATCTAGTAGGGCGGCTTGTTGGCGGACTCTAGCTTCTGCTTGTTGGCGTTCTTGGAGTGCCACTATTCGTTCTTCTACTTCCTGCTGGAGTTGCTGGTTAACTCTTGTAAGCTGGGAAGTACGTTCTCTTACCTGCTCTTCCAGTTCTTGGTTGCGGCTTTCTAATAACTCTGTTTTCTCGATCTCTAACTGACAAACTTGACCCTGTAATAGCTCAATAATCCCATACATCTCGGTGGGGTCGAATACTTGAAGTAAACGGGTTTGGGTGACAATTCCCTGTATTTCTCCTTGGGAACTCCCTACTACTAACCGTCGCACCCGACGCTGCTGCATCAGTTGATGTATTGTCCACAAAGAGTCTTCAGGACTAACTAGAAACAACGGCGCACTCATAAGAACTTGTGCTGGTTGTGCTAAATCTAAATTTAAGGTTTGGAACTGAACTATATCTCTTTCGGTGATAATTCCCCTGGGAATTAACAATCCATCGCCCTCCCGTTCTGACTCCACAATGACTACATAACTACTTCCATGCTCTGCCATTAATTGTGCTGTTTGACGAATGGATACCGTAGGAAGAGCGTGGATAACATTAGAATCCATCACTTCCTCTACCTTCTGCCATTTCATCAAATTAATCGGTTGTAGGTTCTGACGTATGCCTTTTTCTGTAACCAAACCCAAAATACAACCGACATTGTCCACTACTGGCAGATGACGAATATGATTCTGGCGCAGCAAATTGAGAATAATAAAAATATCTTGTGAATCAGTTGGGGTTAAAGTGATTAACTGTTGGCTCATTACTTCACCGACAGTTTGCTCCTTTATATCTACTTCCGCAGCGATAATCTTTACTAAGTCCCGCTCAGTAAAAATGCCCTGAAGTTGGGAGTTTTTAGCTACTAAGGCGCAACTGTTATTGATACGAGTAGTAAAATTTACTTTTGAATTATGATCATGCGCTGTGAAATCGCAACTGTTCCCCCACTCCTGCATCAACCCAATGACTTCGGTTAGGGGAGTTTCTGGAGATATGATTAAGGGATGGCGATCGATTACTTGCTCTAGAGAAAAAATGTTATTTTGTTGCACAATATGTCTAGCTGCAAGGTAAATCTCTACAATCGATTGTATCGTAGTCGGTAGGATTTTTGCTGCGCGGTTGAGGCTTTGCTTTTTGTTCATTATTACGATTTGTCAAAATATATAGACAAAACTGCAAAATTTTATACCTGGATATTCAACCGCTCGTTATTATGTCTATTTATCTGGGAAGATAGATTTGCAAATATCTTCTCGATTGACCAATGAATAGAAAAGTCAAAGTAGATAATCCATTTGTAGGTACATGGCATATTTATGACATGGATATGTGGGATGAAGATTACTTCAACATGGAAACCCAGGCTTATGTGGAGATTAGAGCAGATAATATGGGAGATTTTCAGTTTGGGCTGGTAACTGGTTCCCTAGGTGGGTATATGGAAAAAATAGGTGATATTGAACGTTTTAGTTTTACCTGGGAAGGTAATGATGAAATGGATGAAGCCAATGGAAGTGGATGGTTGCAATTAATAAGTGAAAATGAAATTTCAGGAATGATCAATTTTCATTTGGGCGATTGCTCTACATTCCAAGCTAGGAAGCCAAGTGAATGAGATATGGGTCAAGAAAAGGCAGGGGAGCAGGGAGCAGGTAAGCCATTGCGGTGGACGGGTTTCCCGGCATAAAGCAAGTGGCGCAACCCGAAGGGGAGCAGGGGAGCTGACACAAATAAATTTGGGGGCTTGTATCCTTTTCCTTTTCGGTCAAGATTGAAAAATTATTGCGACAGATGGAAATAAAGAAAAGCTTATGTAGTAATTCTTTCACAATCCAAAATAGTATAAGCTTGTTAGCAAAGCTGGGTTTAGGGCAATAAATTCATATATAGATTCAGCAACACCAAAAATCAAATATCAATGGTGCGCTTACCAAATACTAAATCTGCTTATTCCACTCACAAAGGAAGTGCCTACTGTGGCGACTCCCGCGAACTATTACAAAATCTACCAGATAATAGTGTTAACTTATTTTTCACTAGTCCACCTTTTGCCCTGCAACGTCAAAAAGAATACGGTAATAAAGAACAGCACGAGTATGTAGACTGGCTCGCCGAATTTGCCACCATCGTTTACCAAAAACTACAGGATGATGGCAGTTTTGTGGTGGATTTAGGTGGGGCTTATCAAAAAGGGGTTCCTGTTCGCAGTTTATATAATTATCGAGTACCTATTCACTTTTGCGATCGCATTGGTTTTTTCCTGGCTGAAGACTTTTATTGGTACAACCCATCTAAACTACCCAGCCCCATTGAATGGGTAAATAAGCGGAAAATGCGGGCTAAAGATGCGGTGAATACTGTGTGGTGGTTCAGTAAAACGGAGTTTCCCAAGGCTGATGTGACAAAAGTTCTGGCACCATACAGCGATCGCATGAAAAAATTACTAGCAGATCCAAATAAGTTCTATACACCAAAATCACGTCCTTCCGGTCATGATATTGGTAAAGCCTTTGCCAAAGATAATGGTGGAGCTATTCCATCTAATCTGTTACAAATTTCTCAAACTGAATCTAACAGTCAATATTTACATGGTTGTCGGGTTGTGGGAGTGAAGCAGCACCCCGCCAGGTTCCCAACCAAACTTCCTGAGTTCTTTATCCGTTTTCTTACAGAGCCAGGAGATACAGTAGTAGACATTTTCGCCGGTTCTAATACCACTGGTCAAGTTGCAGAAGCTGAGAATCGTCAATGGTTGGCTTTTGAACAACAGCCAGAATATCTTGCAGCTTCTGCGTTTCGATTCCTCTCCAAACAACATACTCCTTTAGAAATGGAGGAAATTTATCACCTTATATGTGCGGGAGAATCAGTAAATTTGTTTACTTATAGAAAAGAGTAGGGAGTAGGGAGTAGGGAGTAGGGAGTAGGGAGTAGGGAGTAGGGGAGTTTCCACGAATAAATTTGGGGCTTGTATCCTTTTCTTTTTCGGTCAATTTTTAATTCATTAATTGCTTATTCTGTAACTCATTCACTTCTTGAGCCCGCTTAACTAATACTTGCCAAATTTGTTGCTGTTGCAGGCGTTTTTCCATTTCTTTAAATTCAGGCCAAACCTGGGAAGAAACTTTTCTCAGGAAAATACGCCACTCCAATTGTACTCCATTGGTACGGAGTATGCGATCAACAAATTCTTCTACCATGTAGTAGGAATCTATACTGGGTTCGCAAATCACCTTATTTAAAGCCGCTTCTGTCTTATCAGCAGCTTCTTTATGTAGTTTTTGCAGAGCCGCTAAAATTAGTTCTTCCTGAGTGGGTAGGGGTGCATCCACTGTCAAAACATCCTTAGCGACCTCTGCAAAGGTCATAAAATTGTTATCTGGTCTGAGTTTATTCAGATTCTCTCGGATTTGTCGCTGCACCCTACCGGCCCCAGAAACGTTAAATTCTGCGATCGCTGCAAAGGCTGTTTTCAAGATAGTGGCGTTTTCTGGTAAATGGGTAGCGATCGCTTTTAGTAACTCAGAACCTTCACCATCTGCTAGTTCTCCTAAGTGATTTTTAAAGACTTTTGATACTAAAAGCTTACGTGTTTCTAATGAATCTTGCATTCCCTGGTCTAAAGATAGGAAATGTTGCAAAAAATGGGTGCGAATTTCATGTAAAAATTCATTGTATGCGGTACTGTAGGAACCAAATAGATTGCGACGTTCAACAATCTCGGATGTGGTTTCAGGAATGCCTGTATTCTGGCGACAATTAGCGATCGCTTGCTGAAGCCGTTCTTCAAATTCGCCATCGCAATCATGGCGATGTTGGGAGAAGTGGGTCAATAAATTTTCTAGGTCATTGGTAAGTTTTTGCCAAAATCGCGCAAACAACTGCTCGAATAGGAGATCGCTGTCACTGTAATAGGCAAGAGCTGTTTCGGCTTTTGCTAATTCCCGATTCATATCATGTTCTAGGAGATCTATTTGTTTTTGGCAGGAATGGGCATATTTGTTGTCAATATACTCAATATTGTCTACTAGGTAGTTGAGAATGGGTTCCAGAATTTGGGAATTAGCTTCCTCTGGATGGGAACAATCAGCGATCGCACATCGTTCCACCCGAATTGGGGTTTGTTTCAATTCCGCTTGCAGGGTTTGACAACGGTAAGTATTGTCTCCTCCCTCTGCCCCATTTTGAGTCCGATTGAGAACCATAAAGGAGCATTCATGTAAAGGTAATTCTCCTAATGCTTCCCGTGCTTTCTGATACAACTTGATATGTGCTTCTCCCCATACCGCATTGGCTTCCGGACGACGGACAAACAACACAAAATCTGCTTCATGGCTGAGAGTAGTCATCAAGCGATCGGCATCAATTAGGTTAGTATCCCCCAACCCTGGTAAATCAATTAACATAATTTTGCCAATATCATCGACAGGAAAAGGACAAGATATTTCCACCTCTTTCACCGCCAAATAATTGACAATCTTTTCCCCACTACCATCTTTAGTATCTTGAGTTACATATTCTCGAATTTTGTTCTCCCCAATCTCCACCGATGATTGACCTAAAAGATGGCGATATTTTTGCACATTAGAAAAATAATCTTTACGTAAATGTCCGTAACGAGCCTTATCCAGGGCACTATCCCGGCGTTCAATTGGTAAAGCCGATGGGGGATAATGGGCGAAATCATCCAAGCTCATGGGCACAGTATCTAAACCCAAAGTCTCGTAGTAAGGACTAAGAACCTGACCCCGGAAATCCTGCCAGGAATAAAATTGTACTTTTGCTTTAGCTTCTGGTAATCCTGGCTCGTGGCGAATTTTACTGAGAGTGCCAGTACAATAACCATCACCGCCATCAGGAATCACCGTATTTCTTAACCCGGTGAGGCTGCGTAACAGGCGACTTTTGCCCTGGCGAGCATAGCCAACCACTGCAATATTAATGGTGTCGCGGGTACAGCGATTATATAGTTGTTGTAGGGAACCAATTAGGGTATCAATCTTTGGTAATAAGCTAAAATCTATTTCACCCAGACGAGCAGCAGAATTAGAATCAATTCCCCTAGCAAGCAACTCCTCACGGTGTTTTTTCAGGTTTAACAAGGCCAGTTTGCGAGCCTCTAAATTGGCTTTATCCCGTTGTAATTTGGCTCCCGTTGTAATTGGCACTAAAGGCTTTTCGCTTTTTAATAATTCTATCTATACGCTGGGCTCTTGTAGGGTTTATATGGGTAATATTCATTCGGTTGTATCTCTATATGAACTTATATCAGGAATTAAAAAATATGAAACGGAGATGCTGAACGGGTTTATCAAAAGCAAGCTGGTTGTTATGTTAGTTGATTTCGTCCTGAGTGATGTATGGTGATATACATTTATTTGTCAATAACCCAGAACCATAGAAAAATAGGGGATTATTGGCTATTTACTAATTACTAATCCCAAATGCAAAATCCGCCTATAGGTGAAAATAAACTGAGGCAAAGTTAGGTATTGTGAGTGTGGTGTTAAACAATCAGGAAAAATAGTCATGGTTCCCATTCAAGACGATAATCCCGTTAAAATTACCCCTTATTTCACCTATGGACTGATTGCAGCTAACATCCTGGCTTTTATTTATGAAGTGAGTTTAACACCCCCAGCTTTAAACGGCTTTTTTCATCTATTTGCAGTGGTACCCCAAGAACTCAGCCTCAGTTTTGCTGGGGTAGCAGTCAATCAGCCAATTCCAGAATGGCTAACTTTGATTACCTCCCAATTTCTGCATGGTGGATTATTACATCTGGTTGGGAATATGTTATTTTTATGGATTTTTGGCAATAATGTCGAAGAAAAGTTAGGACGTGGTAAATATCTGCTATTTTATTTAACTTGTGGGATTTTAGCTGGTTTAGCTCAGTGGTTCTTTGCCCAGGATTCAGCAATTCCTTCCTTAGGTGCCAGTGGTGCAATTGCTGGTGTTATGGGTGCATATATTCTGCGCTTCCCCCAAGCAGAAATTGTTGTTGTTGTACCCTTGGGAATATTCTTTCCTTCTTTCCGAGTTCCAGCTTTCCTGTTTTTGGGATTTTGGTTTATTCAACAGGCATTTTACGGTTTAGTCAGCCTGGGAACAACCACCAATATTGGGATGGAGAGTGGTGGTATAGCTTATTGGGCACATGCAGGAGGTTTTATCTTTGGAGCGATTTTAGCCCCACTGTTGGGATTGTTTAAAGAAGAATCTGAACAGAATTATTCTTAGTACTGCAAGGCGCAATTAACAAACCTGTGGTTATTTTTTGTCTATTGGCTGGAGTGTAGTGGTTGTGCCATTACTTCTTTTCCTGCTCTTACTGGTAAAGGATAAAAATACGATCAACTAGGCGATCGCTCGGGAGTGCAAGTTGCCAAAAAAAACCTGTGGCTTTTATCACATCAAAGTAAAGCTCCGTCATTTAACCCCAATAATCGGAAATTTAACAAGTTTGCCTAATATCCAAAGTAGAATAAAGCTTTGACCGTTATCCTTGCTGAAAATTCTATGGCTGCTCAGGAAACTGAAACAAAACCAACAACTGACACAAATTCATCCACCAAAACATGGCATCGTTTACGAGAAAATTTTAGCTTAATTGCGATCGCTCTTGTCTTAGCCTTCCTGATCCGCACATTTATCGCCGAACCCCGCTACATTCCATCGGAGTCAATGGTTCCCACTTTACTCACAGGTGATCGTTTAGTAGTAGAAAAAGTGTCCTACTATTTCCATCCTCCCAAATTTGGTGACATTATTGTTTTTCAGCCACCAGAAGAATTGCAAAATCGTGGCTATCTCAAAGATCAAGCTTTTATTAAACGGGTAATTGGAGAATCGGAAAAGGTTGTGAGTATTAACAGAGGTAAGGTTTTCCTAGATGGTCAAGCACTACAAGAAGATTACATCGCCGAACCACCAAATCAACCATTTCCACCAGTTAAAGTCCCCCCAGATAATTTATTTGTCATGGGAGATAACCGCAACGATAGCAATGACTCCCGTTATTGGGGATTTTTACCCAGAAAAAATGTGATTGGTCGAGCCGTATTTCGTTTTTGGCCTCCTAGTCGCATTGGATTGATATAAATAAAAAAAGGAGGGAAGAAAATTTTTCAAAATTTTAAATAATACATCAGTTGAGCGATCGCATCACCGGGTAAATTTAACCGTTGCTGGAAATCTATTAAGTTACGGTATGCTCCACCTGATAGACGATTATCTACAACTGCTTGGGCTAGGGAAATATCAATAAATGGTATTTTGATTAAACTTTCCACTGTAGCCATATTGGGATTAACTTTGTACCCTAGACTTTCCGTAGCTTCGTCATCATAATAGCTAAAATTGAGAATTACCTCTAAAGGCTTGAGTCGTTGGCTGGGTATACTTAAAGCAGCAGCCACATCTTCAATACAGTAAAATTTTACCCCAACCCGAGAAAGTTCTACGAGTGATCGCGCTTGATGAATTGATAATCCCGGTAATCGCAGCCAATCATCCACTGTGGCTTGATTCGCATCAATCTGCACACCAATTTGTGCTGCGATCGCAATTTCTTCCCCCGATTGCAAGCGATAATAAGGATCGCAGCTTAATTTAGTACGCAGTCTTTGCAACCTAGGATTAATTCCAAATGATAGCCAGTTTTGATTCATAGAAAAAAATACTGATTAATATTAGTAGAAAAAACAGTTAGGACATCCTCAAACGCCATAACCAATCAAGAAATTTGGTCAAGCATTTGGCGACGCTTTTGCTCAAACTCATACTCAGAAATTAATCCCTCCTGACGCAAAGAGTCTAACTCCCGCAAAGCCTCAGCTACGGTTTTCACTGGATTAACCTCTGATGTCCCACTTTTAATCACTGATTTACCAGAATTAAAATTACTATTAAAAGCTTCCTCATCCTGAGCTAGATACCACACCCCTTCAATCGCACTTGCAACCCTAGGAATTGGTGTCCAAGACAGTAATACATATAATAGCCCCCATAATGGTTGACCCAAATAAAATTTATGCAATCCTGAAATTGTCAATGTGCCAGCAAATGCCAAAATGACGGCGACACTGCGACTTTTGTATTTTATCAACATAATCATAGATACCACAGAATTTACAGCTAGACAGTCATATAGGACTCCTATTTGATTTTTGAAAAACTAAGGTAGCTAGATGCTTGCCCTATAAAGGTTTAGTTCTCAGTATACCTAGCAAGATTCAAGTAGGATTCCTAT
>NZ_FYBH01000378.1 GCF_900185595.1 Calothrix rhizosoleniae SC01 | reverse complement strand
CCACTCCTGTAACTGCTCCAGCCCATTACCATAAGTAAGATTGTATTGCAATGGAGTGATACTAATATAATTTTCGCGGATGACATGTACATCAATGGGTATATGCTCGGGAAGATTCAAACCTTTGGGAGGTTCAATATCCTCAAGTACTTCTCCTGTAAGCCAATAATAAGTCTTCCCCCGTGGATCTACTCTTTTGTCAAAAACATCCACATAACGGCGTATTCCTTGACGAGTAATGGTCGCACCAGCAATATCTGACCATGATACAGGTGGAATGTTAACATTTAATAGCATCAAGTCTGGTAGAGGTTTAGCCGTGATTTGTTCTACTAAAATTTTGGCAAAGTTAGCGGCTGGTTGAAAATCTTTGCTGGTATGACTGGCAAGGCTCAAGGCAATACTAGGGATTCCTTCAATGATCCCTTCCATTGCGGCGGAAACAGTCCCAGAGTAGAGTATTTCCGTACCTAAATTTGCTCCTTGATTGATACCTGATAATACCAATGCTGGTGGAGAATCTAACAAAGCCCACAATGCTAATTTGACACAATCAGATGGAGTTCCAGAACATGCCCAAGCTTTAATACTAGGGTGAAATATGGATTCAATAATTTCTGCTCTAATTGGTTGATGTAGGGTTAAACCGTGTCCTGTCGCAGAACGTTCTCGATCTGGGCATACCACTGTGACCTCATGTCCTACTTCTGCTAAAGTATTAGCTAGGGTACGGACTCCTAAAGCAGAGATGCCATCGTCGTTACTAATGAGTAATTTCATTTTTTACTATTTAATGATTGGTCTTTTGTTCAGTGGCATTGGTGGAATTATTTTCGCTTAATTAATTACATCTTGTGATGAAGATGTCAGCGATGTGATTCAATATACAGAATTGTAGTGTCCATTTTACTGGTTTAATTGACAACCACTAAAATTGAATATCTATCAACACTACACCCTACCCCCAACACTCTGCCCTGGGCTTCATCTTAACTTTGTGCCATTTGTACTATAACCCACTCTTCTACTGGCAAACTACTGAGAGCAATGCCAATAGGCAAAATTTTATGACATTTTATATCTTCATCTTGACTTGTAAAAGATAATATATATAGGTTGTTATGCTTGAAATTAGAAGCGATCGCCAAAGTCAGGCAAAAAACAATCATCAATACAAAAATCAAAAATACTGTTAGTATCATTGGGATTAAATTAGCGAACCATAATCAGCCCCTATGAAGTAATAAAAATATTTGCGGTATCAAACTGTGAGCAACATCAAATGAATTTTCTGGGTTGGAGTTTGGCAGGCAAAAATGGCTACTCATGGGATAATGGCTCATAAAAAACAAATCAATTCCCCTGGGAAGAGGAATTTTTGGAAAACAAAGAATCGATTGTAATTTCATCGACTTTTAACATCTTCGCTATCTTTAGCCCAAGGTAAAGGAGATAGTTATGTTATTACGGAAAGCCTTAATGCAAGTGTCTGCTGTTGGTATGGCTGTTTTAGTTAGTGTATTAACTAGTGGCGCACAAGTAAAGGCAGAAGAAAATATCTTGACCCAAAACAATACCAACAAATCGGCTGTAGAATCTACAGTTGCACAATATCCTAGACGTGGACGGCGAATAGCTTTGCAACGCTTGTACCAACAAAGATCCTATTATCGACGCTTGGCACGGCGTTGGGAAAGAACACGTAATTACAGATATCGTATCTGCCGTCGTAATGGCGGTTCTTGGAGATGGTGTCGAAGAGCTTATTGGAGAGAAAATCCTTATGCAGCTAGAATTTGGCGGATCAATAGACGAATTTGGAGGTTAGAAAGAGGTTACGACTATTACAATTACTATTGATAAATTATCAGCTACAAGTCAAGCAATCGCCCTTCTGTATAATACAGTGAGTGAGGCTTGACAATCAATTTCTTCTATAGCGCTATGGGCAAGTAATAAGTAGTATTCAGCAACGCCTAATTATCTAGCTTTGGCGACAATATCAGATGCGATCGCATACCAAATTTGACCAAAATTCTGTTGTGCTAGTTTTTGGCGGGATAATTCGGGGAATAAGCGATAAAATTTTTGGTTTGTTTCTTGGTTTAGTCTATCAATGGTGTATTTACCTAATTGTTTGCTATTAGCTTGCTGTTTCCACTTATCATAGTCTTTACCACTATAATTACCTAAATTCTGCCGTGCGTTGCGACTAAGTTTTGCTTGTTCTAATTTTTGTAATAATTCTTCCGCCATTTGATACCATTCTCGACGTAAAAC
The DNA here is from genome assembly GCF_900185595.1 of Calothrix rhizosoleniae SC01. Taxonomy (GTDB): domain Bacteria; phylum Cyanobacteriota; class Cyanobacteriia; order Cyanobacteriales; family Nostocaceae; genus Calothrix_A; species Calothrix_A rhizosoleniae. The sequence goes on along the minus strand of NZ_FYBH01000378.1, from coordinate 22,011 downwards.
CGCATCTTCTGAGTTGGATGTCAGGCTGCGTCCTTTTATTTGAGTATTTTTAGTATAAAAAACAGCATTCACTGTTCTATTAAAAAAGCCTTCAGGAATTCCCAACTTTTGGCGGCGGTTTAAAATTTTCTTAATCTGACTGCCTTCTTTATGAGCTCCGCCAGGAAGTTTAGGTAGGGAGACTTGAGGTAAGGAAATTGAGGCGACACTGCGAACCACTGCATTAACTAATGCCCAACTTCCCACCAAACTTAATACAACCACACTCGTCCCCACCAAACTAATGGCAAAGGGACGTAACCACAAAGGCATAGATATACTTTGAGCGATCGCCTGGGTTTGATTATTGAATTTACTGACTGTATTTTGTATTTTTTGTTTCCCTGGAGCCATCACCATCGTTTTGATTTTAGTAATGTAAGGGGGGATAGTTTTGACCTTGGAGGGAGAACGTAAATCCTTGAGGGCTTGATCAGCTGTTTGATAGCGATCGCTAGGCTTATAAGCCAGCATCTTTTTTAACACCCCTTCTAAGTTGGAGTTAACTTTGATCTCTTCTCCCCAGCGCCAATTACCGTGATAGCTATCGTATAGTTTTTGTGGTTCTTTTCCTGTTAATAATACTAATACCGTTACAGCCAGAGAGTATAAGTCACTACTGGGAAAAGCCTGGCCTTGCCGTAACTGTTCCTCTGGAGCGTAACCTTTTTTACCTAATAATGTGCGATTACCACTTAGCTGAGTGAACCAGAAACCCTTACTTGCAGGTAACTGTTTCACACCTCCAAAATCAATTAGTACAGGTAAATTATCAGTGAGTCGCCAAATCAAGTTATCTGGAGAAATATCTCGGTGAACGACCTTTTGTGAGTGGATGTAGGACAACACAGGTAAAATCTGTTGTAGTAGCTTAACCAATTCATCCTCAGTAAAAGTCTCACCTTGATGTTGGCGTTTCTCTAGTAACTGGAGATAGTTATCACCTTCCACATAGTCCTGTACCAATAAGAACAACTCCTTATTAGCCAAACTCACCTCTAAAGAAGAGTGAAAACTAGGTATTTGGGGATGATTCAGCCGTTTTAGTACATGGGCTTCCCTCTCAAACAATTCCCGAGCTTTTTGTAACTCCAGCTTTTTTTCTACTTGGGGTGCAAACTCCTTCAATACGCATTGTTGTTGAGATTTATGAATATCTTCCACCAAATAAGAACGGCCAAAACCACCTTGTCCTAGCATCCGAACAATACGATAGCGGTCAGCAATTATTTCTTGGGGAGCAATGGGTAAAAGTTCGCCGCACTGAGTGCAAAAGCGATTATTCCCATGATTTTCGTGGTGTTTACTGCAATAAACTGGCATGGCGCTGAAGGGTAAATATATTTTTTATCAATTAGCTACAACGAGATGAGCCTGATTTACGCATATTTTCTGGGGTTTATATGGTTTTCCATATGAATGTTGGCCAAAACATTGATGCAGGGTAAAATATTTACACACAAATTTGAAAATGCCAATTGGTTCAGGAAATAATTACAAATTTAGTAGTAGATTTTTATTCAGCATCAATAGCATACAGTTTTAGCTATCACTACTAATATTATGAACCAGGAATCTCAGCAGCAAGAGGTCATGAAGGCATTTACCGACTTTTTAACTACTCCTTTAAATACTCAACTACAACAACATCTCCAAACCAAAGCCAGCGATCGCATTGTAGAATTATTTCACCATGTTGCTGCCACTGTACCCGCTTACCGGGATTTTCTCGAAGAACATAACATCAAAACCGAATCTATCAACAGTTTTGCAGACTTCCAGCAGCTCCCACCAATTACTAAACAAAATTATTTACAACAGCATTCCCTGTCTAGCTTATGCCGTTATGGCCAATTAGAAAAATGTGATATGGTGGCAGCCTCTTCTGGTTCTACAGGAAAACCCACATTTTGGCCCCGTTTTTTAACTGATGAGCTACAAATAGCCACTCGTTTTGAGCAGATATTTTATGACAGCTTTGCTACTGATACCAGGCGTACCCTGGCTGTAGTTTGTTTCACCCTGGGAACTTGGGTAGGGGGTATGTACTCCACCAATTGCTGCCGTTATCTGGCTAGTAAGGGGTATCCTCTCACCTTGATTACCCCAGGTAATAATAAAACAGAAATTTTGCGGGTAGTAGAAGAACTGGGAACTAATTTTGACCAAGTGGTATTGTTAGGATATCCCCCATTCCTGAAAGATGTGATTGATACTGGTATTGCCCGTGGCTTGAAGTGGCAACAATACCAGGTAAAATTAGTCATGGCAGGGGAAGTATTTAGTGAAGAATGGCGCAGTTTAGTTGCAGAAAGATTAGGTTCCCAAAATCCCTGCTATGACTTTGCTTCTATGTATGGAACAGCAGATGGAGGAGTACTGGGGAATGAAACGCCATTAAGTATTTGCATTCGTCGCTTCTTAGCAGAACATCCAGATGCAGCCAAAGCATTATTTGGAGAATCTCGTTTACCTAACCTGTTACAATATGACCCCCTGAGCCGTTTTATTGAAGTCCAAGATGGTTATTTATTGTTTTCTGGAGATAACGGTATTCCCTTAATTCGCTACAACATTTTAGACAATGGGGGAATTATTACATATAATGCCATGCTTGAGTTTTTAGCTGATTGGGGATTCAATCCAGTTACAAAATTACAAACTAAAAATGGGAGGGGAATTCGTCCTTTTCCCTTCGTTTATGTATTTGGACGTTCTAATTTTACCGTTTCTTACTTCGGTGCCAATATCTATCCCGAAAATGTGACGGTGGGATTGGAACAATCGGGGATTAAAGATTGGGTAACGGGTAAATTTGTCATGCAGGTGAAAGAAGATGCAGATAAGAATCGGTTTTTATCTGTGGTGGTGGAATTAGCACCAGGAGTGGAAGCTAGTGAAGAGAAAACCAAGACCATTGCAACTTCTATTTTGACCCAATTAAAGCGGTTAAATAGTGAATTTGCTAATTATGTACCTTCAGAATATCAAATGCCCTTGGTGGAGTTACGAGGGATGGGTGATGGGGATTATTTTCCCGTGGGTGTGAAGCATCGCTATACAAGAAAGTGAGGCATACCTTAGGGGGTGACAAGAAGGTTGAAATGGAGACAGGGTTAGGTGGTGGGGAAATTCCATCTTTTCATATTGCAATGTGTGAATAACCTGAGAGTATTCAATTGACACTCTCATCATCATACTCCCAGACTTGATGGGAGATTCTTGCTTCATCGGTTTTATCTATCTCTAAGTCGCCTCCGTCCCCATTACCAACTCTCCACTCCCAACTAACAACTCCCAACTAACACCCAACACCATATTTCTATCATGCTCGACCTTACCAAACTAACGGGACAAATGCAGGGTTTGAGTCAACATCTGACCCAAGAAGCTGCTGCTAGCCGCCAACGTCTGGAATTAGCTCAAAAATATTTCCATGATGCTTGTAATCGCCAAAACTTACTGGTTGAGCAACAAAAAAAATGGCGTGATCGCATTCTCTTTGCTAATGCAACCCCCGCAGAACCCCTCAACACCTGTACCAATATTCCCACCCCTCCCAAGGTTCACACCATCATCGCCACGGATGGCTCCCAAATTTCCCCCAGCCACCACGAAATTGCTTACTGTTACCTCCTGAATATTGGTCGGATAGTCATACATTACGGTCAAAACAAACACCCCCTCCTCGATAGTTTGCCGGAGATATTCTACCGCCAAGAAGATTTATATATGTCCCGGAAATGGGGGATTAGAACTGAGGAATGGATGGGTTATCGCCGTACTACATCGGAAGCGGTAATCCTAGGTGAGTTAGCTATCAGCATCAAAGAAGAAATACCTCTATTGGCAATGGTAGATGGTTCCTTAATTTATTGGTTTTTAGAACAATTACCTAGTGATGCCAGGGAACATATTTTGCCCCCCATCTTAGAAGCTTGGCAACAAATGCAAGAGGCTAAAGTCCCATTAATGGGGTATTTAAGTGCTTCCCGTAGTATTGAAGGGATAAACTTTTTACGTCTAGCAGCTTGTCCCCATCCCTCCCCCGATTGTATGAGCTTTTGTCCCAACCAACAGGAAAAAGTGCCTTGTAAAGCCTTTGAATCCTTACGAGATACAACTCTATGGACAACCCAACTCAAACCGGGACAAAGGGGTCCTCTGTGGCGTAGTAATGCCCGGATTCTAGATTTATATCACAATCAACAAATTTATTTTTGTTACGTCCATGTCGGTGCAGAAATTGCCCGGATAGAAGTACCTGAATGGGTGGTGAAAGACCAAGAATTGTTTGATCAATCCCTAGGATTAATGCTAGCTCAAGTACAGAAAGGTTATGGTTATCCAGTTGCGATCGCAGAAGCCCATAATCAAGCAGTGGTACGTGGTGGCGACAAAACCCGCTTTTTTGCCCTCCTAGAAAAACAAATGATTAAAGCAGGTTTGAAAAATGTTGGCACTTCTTACAAAGAAGCACGTAAACGGGGAAGTATTGCATGAATCGAATGGTACGAATTTAAGACAAAACCCAGGGTAGGGTGTAGGGTGTTGGGTGTAGTGTTGATAAATATTCAATTTTATTGCTTGAAAAAAAATCTCTTCTTCTTTATTACCTACACCCTATACCCCAAATAAGTAAGTCGGCACAATAAAACCAAACTATGTGAAGAATAGTAAATAAGCCTAAAACCCTTGTTCCCCCTGCTCCCTGCTCCCTGCCCCCTGCCTTATCCAAACGATAATTTTTTACGCCAACCTACTTATAGTATTATCAGGGCTTGACCGAAAAAGAAAAGGATACACCCAAATTTATTTGTGTAAGCTCCCCTGCTCCCTGCTCCCCTGCCTCTTCCTAACGCTTAACAAGAGTGCCATTATTGCGTGAATCCTCCTTAATAGCAAAAACTAATAAGGAGGATTGACATCGATCCCAAGTAAAAGCACCCTAAAATATTACTCTAGAAATCTTCCAGAAACTGACTCAGACGGCTGATTAGTGGGTCAACATCCGCCGGGGGAGTATTAACAGTATTAGTAGCATTATTGTTAGCAATAGAACTACTAGGCAATGCTTCCACAGCAGGTGCTGAATGGTTCGCATACTGAATTACTGGTTGTTGATTAACCGCGATTGCCAATTGTGCAACTTGTTGGCTGAGCTGCAAAATTTGGCGTTCCATCGCCTCTAAACGATGAGCTTCCTTAGCGAAAAAGCGTTCTTCTAGGCTAGCCAGTTGACTTTCCAATTCAGCAATCTTGTGTTCAGTCCCTGATTTAGCTGTCGCTATTTGGCCAGGTTTCACAGATTCCGGTACGCATAAAGACTGCCATAGAGCCTCCTTACAGAGGTCGCTAAAATTTTTGTCTGGCTGTTTTTCCAAATGGCTATCAACAAGCGCCAGCAAACTTTCATCTGCAACCCCTGGTTCAAACGTAACTGATTTAACCTTTTTTGACCATTGGAACATTAGTATTAAGACCTAGCAGCGCGACTGGATGAGATCTGTGCCTCTCCATAAATATACTGTCCCAAAGCATTTGCTTGGCGAGACGGTGCAGCTAAGTGGGCGTTAATTTTTGCTTCTTTGAGAAGACGTTGTACATCTTCCCAGAAGAATTCTCCGCCCCCTCCAGTGAGAATTACGTCCGTAACCCTTTCTGGTAGCCATGCTAGCACGCGATCGCAAATTTCACGAGAGAACAGCTCTGTAAGGTTAGGCAGAAAATCGTCTAGGTTGGTAGGCTTGCTAGCACCTCTAGGACGATAAAAGCGATCGCCTTTAGGTTTATTAACAGCAGAAATTAAAGCTAGAGATTGGCTATCTGCTCCCTCAATTTCCTTTGCTACCAATTCATAGAACTTATTCATACCAAAGTCTTCACTTTTAGAGGCTCCTCGAGCGAAGCGGAAGTTATCGACCATCAAGCAATCAATTGTTTGATGTCCAATGTCTACCAGTGCCACTGACAATTTGGTAAAATCGGGGCTTCCGGGACCTTTTTTCGGTTGAGCCTCGCACCACAGTAGACTACCATAACCTTCTGGCATCACCCAAACTTTAGTAATGTTCAGCTCCACAGGCTCGCCACGAAAGTTCATGACATGGGGTCCGCTCAATTGGCTAACCAACTGAGATTTTTCCTTCTCAAATTGTTCCTGGGATAGGTAAGGCAAACCTAAAACAATAGAAATATCACCTTTGAGTTTGAAATAGCCAGCGGATGCCAACACTTTAATCAACGCCAATTCGACTTTGGATTGACCTACACCCAGATTTGCTCCAAAATCCGCAGCTAGTTGACCAACGGCGTATCCATGACCTTGATATTCCAACCAAAGATCCATTAATGGATCCGTTGCGCGGGCTTCAAAAACACCTCCCCGCACCTGTTCCATAGACATTTGCTTCACATTAGATGGAACAAAAGTCACATTACCAGTATCACGGCTGACACAGGTTTTTGTGGAGGTTCGACCTAAGTCAACACTGAGAATATTTTTGCCACCACTACTTACGGGCTTGGGTGCAGCAGCATTGATGGGCGTGGAAGCCGACACCCTATTCATGGGAATAGCAGCGGCATTCATTGGGGTAGCGGCAGATGGTTGGTCTGTCATGAAAGCTCCTAGTTTTTACCTAGCTCTAAAAAGTTAACATGCTCATGTTACAAAAAAGCGTGCTACCAGATTTTTTTGGGCACGTCAACTGTATCTATAACTATGCTAAATTTTACTCTAGTGTTCGCATTTAAGCATTGCTTTGACAAGATTTAGATGAAAGTTGAACAAGTCAAGGTTTGTTTTTACACAAAAACATCTATTTATGTACATTCCCCCATGTAAATGTCTCTTTTACATCTTTTCTTGCTTATTTACTTGCCCTTAAATCTATTCAGATATCATGGACAATTAAAAACCCTCCAAAATAATTTTTTAAGATGGGAAAGATGCTTATTTATTCAGCTCACACTGATTATTCAACATATATCTTGAGTATATTAGCAAACTAATTTCACCATTGCCACTGAAGCCTGTTTGACTACTCCCCAGCTATCAGGTGAGGGGGTTCTAAAAGGGTGCTACACAAGAGGCTAAAGCCTTGTTGTTTCTCTTCTTATTAGGTGTCACCCAGATATGAATATTATGGTTTATTGTGCAATTTTTGTATTATTTGCTGGCAAACAAGTATGGCACTCGATTCACCAGCATTACCTCCAGACCTTATACCAATTCTCCAAAATAAAGCTAAACATGAACAGCAGTGGAGCAATAAGCCACTGCGTTGCGCTGATTAAGCGTGGTGCAGCAAGTGGCGCAACCCCAAAGAGAGTAGGGGGAGAATTATCTGTAGCCAGGATTTAGAGAAATGGTATAAACCCTCTTCAGTCACTTTCGGCAGGTAATAATCTATAACCCTTACAGGATAGGACTTTTACCAAAAACATTGATTTCAAGGATTATGTTAGAAAATAAACGATCAAATGCTCGCTTTATCTACAGTTGAAAATTTGGCTATGATTTTTATTTTACCAGAGTGACTAAAGAGGGAGCAATCCTCCACCATACGCCTGATAACTGTTAACTGCTCACTGATTTAAAGAGTGGGAGTTAATGAGTGTACTTTAGAGTCAGACTGCCAATCTAGTAAATTCCAAGACCTATCTTCTAGAACCATTTGTTCAATCAAACTCGCTAATCTTAAAGCTTTAAGTGCTTGTTCGCCACCAACCGAAGGCTGATTGCCACCACGTACACAGTTGACAAAATGATCTAATTCTGCACCCAACTTGTCGGTATTGCTAGTTGAGACTTTTTCGATAAGTTCATCTTGTTTGTAAAGTGCTTTTTTATATTTATTCATCGAATTAGCAGCAACATGACGATGAATGAGAATTTCATTCTGGAGAAAATCTGCTTCTGTAAATGAATTTTTACAATGGGCAACAATACTACGAATTTTGCGGTGAGTAACTTTACTAGCGGTGAGTGTAGCAACAATGCCATTAGCAAAGCCCAAGGTTGCACTCACATAATCTAAGTACCCAGAATCTAAAGCACGACTACCACCAGCTGTTAACTTAACTACAGGTGCAGCAGCCAATTCCAACAATAAATCGATGTCGTGGATCATCAAATCTAACACCACTGATACATCATTCGCTCGATTGGCATAAGGACTCATGCGATGAGCTTCGAGGGCTAATACTTCTTCTGTTTTAAGAACTTTACTTAATTCTTGAAAAGCAGGGCTAAAACGCTCAATATGGCCTACCTGGAGAATACATCCAGATTCAGCTGCGGCATTGACTAGGGATTCTGCTTCTGAAATACTAGCTGCTATGGGTTTTTCAATCAGGACATGAATTCCTGCTAGCAGACAGTTGATACCCACGGCATAGTGTAACCGGGTAGGAACTGCAATGCAAACTGCGTCTACATGGGGGAGTAGATCGCAATAATCCTCAAAAAATCGGACTTTATATTTGCTAGCAGTTTCCAAACCCCGCTCAACATTAATATCTGCTACACCGACCAATTCAACGTCTTTCATCAAACTCAGTACACGGGCATGGTGTTGTCCCATATTACCCACACCTATCACGCCTATGCGGATTGGTTGTAGCTGTTTGCGCTGTGTACAGAGATTTGTTTCTGCCGCTAAAATGCTATCTTGCACTATGATTTTCTCCTCAACCACCAAATATTAGAGACGCTACGGTCGTTAGCATGGATACTATTACTATGTTCCCATTGACGAGCCGTTGAAAACCACCCAGATGGTAACATAGAGGTTCTGTTTATGAAGAATTTCAAAGATTCTTGCAAGTTCCCGACATATGTATATCTGCTATAAATATAGTCAAAATTGTAATTTTTTTACCAAAAGCAAAATATAACATATCCTTATAATATGTAGCTAAACTCATCTGTAACTAAATTATTCGTCAACTCTAAATGATATAGCACTACGCAATTCTGTTAGAACATTATTGAAAGCCCAAACCTATGAGCAGTAAACTTATTACTTATTACTTATTACTTGCGCGTAGCGCTATATCTGGGAATGAAAGCTGTAATTCTGTTGTCTGGGGGATTAGATTCTAGCACTGTTGTGTACAAAGCATTAGCTGATGGTTGTCAAGCTTATGCCATCTCCTTTGATTATCAGCAACGCCATCGAAAAGAGTTAAAATCCGCATTAGCGATCGCAAAAGTCGCAGGTGTTGTCGAGCATCAAGTTGTCAGCTTCGATTTAAGACAGTGGGGAGGTTCAGCTTTAACAGATAATAGTATCGACCTACCCCAAGAACGGGACTTGGATGAGATGGCGCAAAATATACCAATTACTTATGTCCCAGCTCGCAATACAATTTTTTTGAGCTTTGCCCTAGGATACGCTGAAAGTATTAAAGCCGAGAGAGTTTACATAGGTGTAAATGCTTTGGATTATTCAGGATATCCTGACTGTCGCCCAGACTATATCCAAGCCATGCAGGAAGTATTTCGGTTAGGAACCAAGCAAGGAAGGGAAGGAGAACCAATCACGATTCATACTCCCTTAATTAACCTGAAAAAAACAGAAATCATTCAATTAGGTAATAAATTGGGGGTTCCTTGGGAATTAACTTGGTCTTGCTATACTGGTGAAAATGTCGCATGTGGTGTCTGTGATTCTTGCCGTTTACGACTTGCTGCTTTCGCAGAATTAGGACTCCAAGATCCCATCCCTTATGCTAAGTAGGGAGTAGGGAGTAGGGAGCAGGGAGCAGGGAGCAGGGAGTAGGGAGTAAGGAGGACAAGGAGGACAAGGAAGACAAGGAAGACAAGGGAGAAAAATATCACCACACTCACTCCCTCACTCTGTCACTCTGTCACTCCCACACTCCCCACACTCCCCACACTCATCACTCCCTCTCCTCTTCTTCCAAGTAACGTACTTGAATTTGATGCAGCCGAGAACCATCCAGAGAAACCACAGTCAATTCTAGATTTTGATATTGGCAAGTTTCACCAAGGGAAGGTATTTTTTGTAACTGATATAATAAAAATCCCCCTAATGTTTGATATTCTTCCCTCAATGGCAAATTGAGATGCAAAATTTCATTGAGTTCTTCTAAATTAATTTGCGCTTGCACCAGAAATGTTTGCTCATTCAATAACTCAATCAATAATTCATCGGTATTTTCTGCTTCACCTGTTTCCCCAATGATTTGAGCAATAATATCCTGGATAGTTACCAAACCTGCTGTACCACCAAATTCATCGACCACAATTACCATGGTGGGTTGCTCCTGCTGCATCATGGGTAACAGTTCTTGTAATAGAGTATTTTCTGGCACAAATTTTACCGGACGCATCCATTGTTGGATACTAGTATCCATATCCAGCTTACCCGCAGCCAAAAATTGTGCTATGTCTTTAAAGTAAAGAATGCCAAGAATATCATCCAGAGATTCCCCAATTATTGGATAGCAAAAGTGACCAGTATCAGCCATCATCTGAAAAAAAGTTTTTAAACTAGTATCAAATTGTAAAGTGACTATACCCGTGCGAGGAATCATCACCGTTTGTACTGTCACCTCTCCAAACTCAAAAATATTATTGAGTAATTTTCGTTCTCCTGCCAATAAACCTGTAGATTCTCTCTCTGTAGAAATTATTAACTGCAACTCTTCTGGTGTTACTGGTGGTTTCCAACTTTGACCAGTATATTCAATACCTATAAACCTTAATAAGCAGCGATTAGATTGGTTAAGAATCCAGATAAAAGGACTAAAAAAGCGGACAATCGCTTTGATTAAAGGGCCCAAAAATCGTGCTAATTTCTCAGAATAAAGCATTGCCACCGATTTAGGACACAATTCTCCTAAAACAATTTGGAGATAGGCAATGATAAAAAAGGTAAGGAGAATGGAGATTGAATGAGCGATGAAAGGGTTAGCACTTTTGGGAAGCAGCCATGATTTGAGCCATGTATCTACCAGCCCGACAATGGCACTTTCTCCAATCCATCCCAATGCCAAACTGGATAAAGTAATGCCTAATTGGGTTGTGGACAATAGGCGATCAATACTACGCTGTAAACCTTCAACTGATAGCGCTTGAATATCACCTGCTTCCACTAGCTGACGGATACGCGAGCGCCTAACTGTCACCATCGAAAATTCTGCTGTGACAAAAAAAGCATTAATCGTAATCAGCAATAATACTGAAAATAATCGCAGACCCACAAAAACTCTCACTGATAAATCTAGTCTAAAAATCCCTTGCCAATTGTGGATTTAAGAGCCACTTATATGGAGAATTAATCATAGAACAAAAATTCTCTATATTAACTAGCCTGAATAAAATAAGGTGAATGGCATCTTTGAAAATATAACGCGATCGAGCTCCAACTACCAATTCTCCCATATCCTCATATTACTTACCTTTCTACCGGAATATTAGATATTACTAAACGTAGTTTCTGAGCCGGATAATCAGTTAAAGTTAGTGATATCTGTTTTACATCATCTAGTAGAGCTGTGGGAACTCTAATTCTACCAGTATAAGGTGTTCCTTCTGGTGGTAACTCAGCAGGTAGCCCTTCCGTACTAGCACTCAAAGTCCGACCTTTATCATCGGTAACATCCAAAAAAGTATATAAAAAACGTGCCGTCTCTGAACTTTGATTCTGCATTTTCACCTGCAATTCCAAAGCACCACCAGAGAAACGAGAAGATTGTACAGATAAGCTTACTCCCTCACTTTCTGTTTTGATCGGAAAGCCTGGTTGGAGTTTTTCTTGGCGTTTGATGGTAGAAGTTTTGTTTACCTTCTTTGGCTGCTTATTCTTTTTGCGTTTTTTAGCAGATGTTTTTGTTTTACCTTCAATCCTAGCCTTAACAGTCTTCAGTATTTCTTCTTCTTTTAACATCATTACTCCCTGCTGGGAAGAATTAACCTTGGAGTTGGTAAATTTATTTGTGGGACGGGAATCGGGAGCACTTACCCCTTTGAGTGCTGAACTTCCCAAGGTAAAACCCCAAAAAGCACTTACAGAACCAGCCCCTAACATGAGGGTTAACAAAGTCAAAGTCAGGAGTACAGTGGAATTTAGTTTCATTGCTAATCAGCTATTGCGGAAAAATACTTCTATAAATAAAGGTGTCTGGGCTGTCAGGGTTAGTATCTTAATGGATTTATCAGGTTTTGGCTGTGATATTTCACTGAAAATACCACTTGAGGAATAATTTCATTCAACCTATCTAGTCGCTAAACTTTCTGCCAACAATATTTATTAATCTTAATCTGCTCAACGACTACATCGAGTTGTTAAAGCTAAAAAATTTGATAATTTATTTTTAATAGTACAATCATGCCAATGTATGCTAACATTAATAGCTGACCAGGGTTGGCCGAGCGGATGAGGCAGCGAACTCATAATTCGCCCTAGGCAGGTTCAACTCCTGCACCCTGGATATATGAAAATGAGTTACTTGTCACTAAGAGCAATGACGAGTAACTCATTTTTATCATTAACTATATTGTTTATGATGAAGTCACGGAGTTTCTCAGTTATCAAACCGGAATTCTGTCCCCACCTTCAACTTTTCTGTATTCACACGGGGAGACATCATTAATGAACTACTATATGGATTAGGTAAATCACGGGTACGAATGTAGGGATCGTTGCCTACTTGTTGTTGAAGAATATCACGGTAAAGAATGTTTACCAATTTACCATCCCTGGCAATTTCATTTTCAATAAAAGAGTTCTTGCCTAAACCAGCTCCCAATATAAAGTCTAATTCACGCCTCAACGTCTTATTACCATAGAAATTGGGATCATTTTTAAAAAATGCTCTTTCAAACACTTCGTTTGGTGTTTGGTAATTATAGGTTTCCGTTTCCGTTTCCGTTTCCGCTACCGCAGTTGATGGAAAACTCACTGTGATAGCCATTAGCATTAATAAGCCACTCAGGACTTTAAAATTTATACCCATATTTATTACTCCCCTATAGTTTATGTAAATCTTAACTTATGCTTATTTGCAGAACTCTTAGTAGTTCAACCTTTGGTTTAACATAACTTTTAATCTTTTGTGATGAGTAATAAAGCTGAAGATTCTATACAGCAAAACTTGTGGGCTAGTACTGCTGATTTACATACTTTGCGAAACAAGCTCCTAGATTTATTTTGCCAGTTAGCATACCAAGAGGGTGATTTTGTCCTTTCTTCTGGACAAAGTAGTTGCTATTACATTAATGGCAAACAGGTCACTCTACATCCCCAAGGAGCCTTAGCAATTGGTCGTTTTTTATTATCTCTGTTACCCACAGATACCCAAGCTGTAGCCGGGTTAACCCTAGGAGCAGACCCTATTGTTAGTGCTGTTAGCGTAGTTTCAGCCTGGGAAAACCGACCCATCCCAGCGTTAATTATTCGTAAAGAAGCCAAAGGTCACGGTACAAAAGCTTACATTGAAGGCCCTAATTTACCAGTAGGTGCGAAAGTAGTGGTTTTGGAAGATGTAGTGACTACGGGGCAATCTGCAATGAAGGCTGTTGTCAGACTTCGAGATGCGGGTTACACCGTAAATTCAGTAATTTCACTTATAGATCGTCAGCAAGGAGGAGAGGAATTTTATCAATCTCAAGGGTTAAATTTTGAAGCGGTGTTTAAGATTGAGGAACTTCAACAGAGGTATAGACAACTAGGATAAATGTATAGCCACAGGTTAGAACCTGTGGCTATAACCAAAAGCCTAACTTTATATGACTACTTCTTGATCCTTCGCCAGGAATTTTTCCAATTCTGTCAACGCATCTGCATCAACTTTAGTTTGCATGGGACAGAACTTAGGACCACACATGGAACAAAATTCAGCTGTTTTATAAATATCTGCTGGTAAGGTTTCATCGTGATATTCCTTAGCTCTTTCTGGATCTAGTGATAATTCAAACTGACGGCTCCAGTCGAAATTATAACGAGCTTGGGATAGTTCATCATCCCTATCTCTTGCACCAGGGCGACGACGAGCAATATCTGCTGCATGAGCCGCAATTTTGTAAGCAATTAGCCCATTACGCACGTCTTCAGAATTGGGTAGACCTAAATGTTCTTTAGGTGTCACATAGCATAACATCGCCGTACCATACCAACCAGCCATAGCTGCGCCTATAGCCGAAGTAATGTGGTCATAACCAGGAGCAATATCTGTTACCAATGGTCCTAGTACATAGAAAGGTGCTTCCGAACACTCTTCCATTTGCTTTTTGACGTTAAACTCAATTTGATCCATGGGGACGTGTCCGGGACCTTCTACCATCACCTGGACATCATGTTCCCAAGCTTTACGAGTTAATTGTCCTAAGGTTTTGAGTTCGGATAATTGAGCTTTGTCTGATGCGTCATGGGTACAGCCAGGACGCAGGGAATCACCCAAGCTAAAGGAAACATCATATCTTTTGAAAATTTCGATGATGTCTTGGAAGTGGGTATAAAGGGGATTTTGCTTATGGTGATGTAGCATCCACTTGGCAATAATACCACCACCACGGGAGACAATACCAGTAATCCGGGTTTTGACTAAGGGTAAATACTCAATCAAAAGTCCGGCATGAATTGTCATGTAATCCACACCTTGTTGGCAGTGCTTTTCAATTACATGGAGAAAATCATCCGGTGTCAGATTTTCTAGGTTTCCATGAACGCTTTCTACAGCTTGGTAAATAGGTACAGTCCCAATGGGAACAGATGAAGCCTTAATAATGGCAGTACGAATTTCATCTAAATTACCGCCACCAGTGGATAAATCCATGACGGTATCCGCACCATATTTAACTGCTAAGTTAAGTTTGGCAATTTCTTCTTCAATATTGGAAGAGTTGGGAGAAGCACCGATATTGGCATTAACCTTACACTTAGAGGCAATACCAATCGCCATTGGCTCTAAATTGGTGTGATTGATATTAGCGGGGATAATTAGTCGTCCCCTGGCTATTTCGTCCTTAATCAGTTCAACAGGAAGATTTTCTCGTTGAGCTACATAGTGCATTTCTTCCGTAGCCACACCTTGGCGAGCATAGTACATTTGAGTAACATTACCTTGCCCACGACGCTTAGCGACCCATTGTGTCCGCATATTTGATTTCCTCTATAAACAGCTTCCCTCCGCTGGTATTAACCAGTCTCAGGTGTTAAGGGTGTATTCTCAGCCTGGATTCACAGGCACCCCTAGCATGGGGATAATTGTAGCACTTTGATTTTGAAATTAGCGATAGGGCAAGCGCTGACTTGCCAGTTCCCATAGTTGATATACATTATTCTAACTGAAAACTAAATTGAGGGGAGGAAATTGTCAGCACGAGAAACAGGGTCAAAAAATGTTCCTACCTAGATAATTTCCCATACTGAACGTGATTTATGTCAACCTCTTAAGAAGGGAAATATTGATAATTGGTAATAGATAATAATCTAGATTAAAACTTTAAAATTAAATTGTAAAATTTACTTTAAGAATCATCCTAAACGCAGTTGAATATTAATAGTTTGAAATTAATAATCGCAACATAATAACTTCCATGAATTTGCGTAAAAATACTACTGACAAATTATATATGAAGGTAGAATAATAAAACTGAACATTAAGTCTAGAAAAATATTCTTTCTTCTATATCTAAAAATATAAAATGATGTTTTCTGAGACAAGTCACAATGGAGCGATTCTAATAGTGGATGATAATCCCACTAATTTAGAAGTTCTATCGCATACTCTAAATGCTGCTGGTTTTGAAGTCGGAGTTGCTCTCGATGGAGAAACAGCATTGGAACAAATTGAATATTATGATGCAGATCTGATCATACTAGATGTCATGATGCCTGGGATTGATGGATTTGAAACCTGTAAACGTCTGAAAGCTAATCCTGCAACTTCTGAAATTCCTGTTATATTTGCCACTGCATTATCCGATCCTGATAATAAAGTAACTGGTTTGTCTTTAGGTGCAGTGGACTATATTACTAAACCATTTCAGCATGAAGAAGTTCTAGCAAGAGTTCAAATTCACTTGAAGCTAAGTCGCTTAGATAAAAATTTAAAAGAGCAAAATTCTCTATTACAACAGGAAGTTGAGCAACGTCGGGTAGCAGAGGGTTTATTGAAGCAGCTTAATGATGAATTAGAGCAGAGAGTGCATAATCGAACCTTTGAATTATCCCAAGCGCTCCAGGAACTGGAAAAAACCCAGGTTCAGCTCATACATAATGAAAAAATGTCTTCTTTAGGACGGCTTGTTGCTGGTATTGCTCATGAAATCAATAATCCTGTTAACTTTATTTATGGCAACCTCACTTATGCCAATGAATATAATGAAGAGCTACTTACACTGATAAAACTTTGTCAAACAAATTTTACCAATCTACCTAGTGAAATTCAGTATTATCTCCAAGAAATTGATTTTGAATACTTACAGGAAGATCTGCCCAAACTTTTATCTTCTATGAAGATAGGAGCTGAACGCATCTCTGAGATTGTCCAATCCTTACGTAATTTCTCTCGCTTGGATGAAGCTCTGAAGAAAACTGTAAATATCCATGAAGGTATTGAAAGTACCCTGCTAATTTTACAGGAACAACTGAAAGGTAGGGCAAGTAAATCCGGTATTCAGGTAATCAAAGAATATGGAGAACTACCACCAATAGAGTGCTATGCTGGCCAATTGAACCAAGTTTTTATGAATTTATTGGCAAATGCAATAGATGCGATAGAGGAAAAAAATTCTTTGCCATTATTAGGAAATAAAGAATACAAGCCGACTATCTGGATTTGTACGGAAATATCCAATGAGGACTGGGTAACAATAAAAATTGCTGACAATGGACCAGGTATTCCCGTAGATGTACAGTCAAAAATATTTGATCCTTTTTTTACTACTAAGGCAGTTGGAGAAGGAACAGGATTAGGACTGTCTATCAGTCATCAAATTATTGTGGAAAAACATCAAGGACAATTAAGTTGTTACTCCGAAATAGGTAAAGGGACCGAATTTATTATTAACCTTCCTTTCAAAGTTCAGTCCGAGCCAAAGTTTCAAGTATTAGCACAATCAAGTGTTTAATCTTGTTCACGACAGTAACAATATTGGCAATATTTTTTGACTCCCTAAAAATAATTATGCAAATAGGATTTTCATCCTGACTGAAACAATTTGTAATGACATAATTAACCTGATTTCGGGATTAGCTAAAACCCTAATGATAAAGGTGCTAAATTCTGGGATTTGTAAATGTGCCCATGTTATTTCAGCCAATCTACGTTGAATAACATGTTTAACCAGAAGTGACATTTAATTAGATCTATTTTGCATCATACCAGCTTCGCCTAATTAATGATTTTAAAAAAATATTAGGCTTCTTTGTATCTATCCTACAGTAAGCGGGATTATGTACGTATGATAGGTGAGTTCTAATGATAAATAATTAACTCAATATTATATTAAATGTTATTTAAATTTTAACTTAGTTCTCATTTATTTTGAGGCAAAAAAATGCAGCTTAATTATCAAGATATTACCATTCATCAATTAATTGAAAAACAAGCATCTCTAACACCTGAGAAAATAGCTATTATTTATCAGAATCAGCAATTAACTTACCGAAAATTAAATGAAAAAGCCAACCAATTGGCACATTATTTGCAATCATTAGGAGTTGGGTCAGAAACACTGGTAGGTATTTGTGTCGAGCGATCAATCTCAATGATGATTAGCTTGCTAGCAATCCTCAAAGCAGGTGGTGCTTACGTTCCACTGGATCCATTCTATCCCTCAGAGCGTCTAGCTTTTATGCTAGAGGACTCCCAATTACCTGTTGTCATAACCCAGCACCATCTATTAGAAAAACTAAATCAACACTCAGCTAAAATCGTCACTCTAGATCGTGATTGGGAAACTATTACTGAGCATAGTCACGAGAATTTAGTTAACCAAGTAGGTGCAGATAACTTGGCATATGTGATTTATACTTCTGGTTCAACTGGCAAACCAAAAGGAGTGGAAATTATTCATGGGGCTGTAGTTAATTTCTTGTTCTCAATGCAACAAGAGCCAGGATTGACATCTGAAGATGTGATTTTGGCCGTGACTACTATATCTTTTGATATTGCAGTTCTAGAACTTTTTTTACCCCTCATAGTAGGAGCCTCCACTTTTATTGTCAGTCGTGAAGTTGCAAGAGATCCAATTCAATTGTCTCAAGCAATAAATGACTCTGGTGCTACGGTTATGCAAGCCACACCGTCAACCTGGCGGATGTTGCTAGCAATTTATTGGCAAGGTAATCAACATCTGAAAATCCTTTGTGGTGGAGAACCTCTAACTCGACATCTTGCCAACCAACTACTAGAACGTAGTTCTTCAGTTTGGAATATGTATGGTCCCACAGAGACTACTATTTGGTCAACTGTTTACAAGGTAGAACCTGGCGATCAACCAATACCCATTGGTCGTCCGATCTTAAATACTCAAATCTATGTAATCAAAGAGCCGGCTCGCCGCCAGAATGATGTTGTAGAGCTTGTTGTTGATGAAGGTGAGGGGTCACTGTACATTGGAGGTCTGGGACTAGCACGAGGCTATTTACGTCGTCCTGATCTCACTTCCGAGAGGTTCATAAATGACCATTTGAGTGATGATCCAACAGCTCGTATCTATAAAACAGGGGATTTAGCTCGTTATTTACCAGATGGTAGTATCTCTATCATTGGACGGATTGATAACCAAGTAAAAATTCGTGGACACCGGATTGAGTTGGGAGATATTGAAACAGCGCTATGTGACCATCCTCAAGTACAAGAATGTGTAGTAATTGCTAGAGATTATCCTCCTGGAGATTTGCGTTTAGTTGCCTACATTGTATTGAAATTACAGCAAACAAATAATATACATCCATCACAGTTACGAGTATGGTTGAAAGAAAAACTACCTGATTACATGATTCCCGCCATGGTAGTCTTGATGGATCAGTTGCCATTGACTCCTAATTGCAAAGTTGATCGCCGGGCATTACCAGTTCCCACTCTGGATTTAATGGAAGATATTGTACTTCCTCGAACAGAGGTAGAAAAGCAGTTACACAAAATTTGGACTGCTATTTTAGGAATAGAAGTTGGTGTCTATGAAAACTTCTTTGCATCAGGAGGCAATTCCCTGACTTCAGCTGTGTTAATGCACCGCATGAATGAAACATTCACAATCGAATTGTCCCTTGAGCACTTATTTAAAGCCCCTACAATTGCTGAGTTAGCCGAAACAATTGAGGCTGTGCAAGTTTCCGGTTCTACTACTGAATCTGCAATGAATTTGGAGGAAATCCAGGCTGATGCAGTCTTAGAATCAACAATATGTCCCCGACATCTGATCAAGCCAGAACTTAAATATATCTTCCTGACAGGTGCAACTGGTTTTATTGGTGCTTTTCTGCTGAAGGAATTATTACATCAAAATCCACAGGCAAATATTCTCTGTCTAGTTCGTGCCAAGAGTTTATCAGCAGCTCATGCCCGGTTGCGTCAAAGTTTAGAAAGCTATGAAATTTGGCAAGATAATTTTGCAGAAAGGATTGTCCCGGTAATTGGAGATTTATCACAACCCCTGTTGGGGCTAACCGAGATACAGTTTAAAGAATTAGCAGATCAGATTGAGGTAATTTATCACAGTGGTGCACATGTAAATTTGATTTATCCCTATATTGGTTTGCGAGGAACCAATGTTGTCGGAACTAGGGAGGTTTTGCGCCTAGCAGTTTTTACAAAAACTATTCCAGTTCATCATATTTCTACTTTAGATATCTTCCAATCCTCAGAGTATAAAAACAAGAAATTAATTTTAGAAACAGATGATCTTCTCAGTGCTGGAGGGTATTTAGATGGTTACTCCCAAAGTAAATTGGTAGCCGAAAAATTAGTTATGGCAGCCCGTAGTCGGGGTTTACCTGTTTGTATTTATCGCTTAGGAATGATTACAGGGCATAGTCAAACCGGTGCTTTTCAGCCCACTAACATGATTAGCAGATTAATCAAAGGGTTAATCCAAATGGGTTATGGACCTGAATGGGAATTAAATATGAATCTGACTCCCGTAGATTATGTAGCTAAAGCGATCGCAAATTTATCACGTCAGCCAGAGTCTTATAGCAAAACCTTTCATTTACAAAGTCCCTATGTTTTGCCAATCAATCAGCTAGCGGCAGACCTTAACTTACTGGGACATCCAGTGGCTACTATTTCTCGCCAACAATGGCAGCAAAAGCTACTGAATATACCTACAGATAATGCTTTAAGACCGATGGTATTTTTGTTTACTAAAAATGTATTAGATACAGAGCAAACTTTTATCGAGACAACTGCTCTGACATCATCCCAATTGTTTGATTGCCGTAATACCGAATCGGGATTGGCTGGAACCGATATTACCTGTTCTCCCATAAATGCTTCAGTGCTAAAGGCATATTTATCCTATTTCATGCGTTGTGGTTCTCTAAACGAGCCGACTAATAAATCCAAATTACATAGCAGTATAATAGTGCAAAATTTGATTCCTTTAGAACTTACACAATCGTTAAAAAAAGTCAAATTTTGGGATTACTTCGCTGCGTCGTCATGATTGTAATTACCTTCTTTTTGTGTAAATTTTCAGACGGTTTAGTCAAGGAGAATAGTAGGTTGATGTGATTGATAAAAACCAACCTATATCAATTTTAATTTTTAAATTTAACTGAATTTTAGTGTTTTTTATAAATATTTTCGGGTATAAATAATGAATATAAATTGGCTGAAAAGCGGTAATTTTAATACATCTGTTTCTCAAGTAAAAAGTAATGAGCAAGGCAAGCAAAAAGGATCTTTAACCAAACAAACCCTGCTCAAAACAGCAATTAGTATGGGTATAGTTATTATTGCCTCCACTGGGCTTGGTTACTTTCAAGTAATCTCACGTGTAACAGAACAGTCACTATTACAACTTGAACAATACGTTAAATTACGTGCCCAGCGTGAGAGAGCAATATTCACATTAGCTGAAGATAACCATGTTGTGTTGAAACAGGCTTTATTAGATAAGCTCAAAGCACTAGGTGATAGGGATCCTCAAGCTGAATTTAATCGCTTATTTGTCACATACAAGGATGGTAGCCTGCGTAACCGTCCAGAAAAATTTGAACTGGAGAAAACTCCAGGTGTGTTTCTGGGTAAGAATGTCAAAATTGATGCTGATATGCGACGGCGAGTCTTAGCTTATTATGATACTCTCAGTGCTTATGGTCCTGCATGGGCTAATCGTTTTGCCAACAGCTACACACAAATTCCCGAAAATGGCATGGTTATGTACATGCATGAATATCCGTGGGCGCTCAAGGCTCCTTCTAGGGAGTCATTCCGGGTTACAGATGATGAATCCTTTCAAATTACCCGACCAATCAACGATCCTGAGCGCAAAACAGTGTGGACGGGAATTTATTACGATCAGGTTGCTGCTGCTTGGATGGCATCCTGTGTCACACCATTAGATGTAGGTGGTAGGCATATTGCGACAATTGGACATGATATTTTAATTGGTGATTTACGCGATCGCACCCTGAACGAAAATCTCAAAGGTACCCATAATATAATCTTCAGAAAAGATGGACGTTTAGTAGCTCATCCTGAACTGATGGAAGAGATTCAGAAAAGAAATGGTCAATTTACTATTCAGGAATCAAATAACTCCCATCTACGTAAAATTTTTAACTTAATCACCAATCAACCAAACAAAGGGGTGATTGATAATTCTGAGTATGGTGAATATATAGCTGTAACCACAATTAATGAGCCTGATTGGTATTTAGTCACAGTTTATCCTAAATATTTATTAACTCAAGAAGCTTTCGCTACGGCACAGTTAATTCTAATTTTAGGACTGGGTGCCTTGATAATTCAAATTACTGTTGT
>NZ_FYBH01000274.1 GCF_900185595.1 Calothrix rhizosoleniae SC01 | reverse complement strand
AAACTAGATTATTTTTACATAAGTAATAAGTTGATTTACGTAAGTACCATGAGCTACGGATAGTAATCATCCTATTAGTAGTTACATTTGCTTAGTTGATGGTACAGATATCTAATTTAAAGGACGCAACAGGCTCAAGCCAGAAGGCTACAACAACCAAATCAAATCCACCTACGACTGATAACCTATAATATTGATTTGCGGGACTTACCCACAGGAAGCTAGAAATCCAGTTTATTTGCATAAGTCCTACATTTTTGCCAAAACCCTTTTGTCAACACCCATGACCGATTATCCCCAAAAACTCAGCGGTAACGAAATTCGTCAAAAATTCCTTGACTTCTATGCCCAAAAAGGGCACCAAGTCGTCAAGAGTGCGTCCCTGGTACCAGAAGATCCAACCGTGCTGCTGACAATCGCGGGGATGCTACCATTTAAGCCAATCTTTCTCGGACAGCGCACCCCTGAATATCCCCGAGCAACTTCTTCTCAAAAGTGTATTCGCACTAACGATATTGAAAATGTCGGACGCACGAAACGCCATCATACTTTCTTTGAGATGCTGGGTAATTTCAGCTTTGGGGATTATTTCAAGGAACAGGCTATAGCTTGGGGTTGGGAAATCTCTACACAAATATTTGGGTTACCAAAATCATGTCTCGTTGTCAGTGTTTATCATGAAGATGAAGCAGCCTATGCTATCTGGCGTGATAAAATTGGGGTGCCTGAAACACGTATCCAGCGCCTGGGAGCGGATGATAACTTTTGGGCTTCCGGTGCCACTGGTCCTTGTGGGCCATGTTCGGAAATATACTATGATTTTCACCCAGAATTAGGGGATGATAATATTGATTTAGAAGATGATTCCCGGTTTATTGAGTTCTACAACTTGGTATTTATGGAATCTAACCGGGATGGTTCAGGTAATTTAACACCTTTGGCAAATAAAAATATTGATACCGGGATGGGTTTGGAGAGGATGGCGCAAATTCTCCAACAGGTTCCCAATAATTATGAAACTGATTTAATTCTCCCCATTATTAAAACAGCAGCAGATATTGGGGGGATTGATTACGCCACCAGTGATGAGAAAACTAAAGTTTCCCTGAAGGTAATTGGTGATCACATCCGGGCTGTAGTTCACATGATAGCCGATCAAATCCGTGCTTCCAATGTGGGGAGGGGTTATGTATTGCGGCGTTTAATTCGCCGAGTGGTACGTCATGGTAGATTAATTGGGATTGAAGGAGAATTTACCACCAAAGTTGCCGAAACTGCGATCGCTCTGGGTGAGTCAGCTTATCCCAATTTGCGACAACGAGAAAATGCGATTAAAGCGGAGTTGCAACGGGAAGAAGCTAATTTTCTCAAGACTTTGGAACGGGGGGAGAAAATTCTCGCAGAAATTATTGCTAAGTTGAAGCAGCAAGGTAAAACCGTAATTAGTGGGGAGTCAGCATTTAAACTTTACGATACCTATGGCTTTCCCTTGGAATTAACCCAGGAAATTGCTGAAGAAGAGGGTTTAACCATTGATAATGATGGTTTTGGCGTGGAAATGCAAAGGCAAATCGAACGGGCTAAATCTGCCCACGAAACCATTGATTTAACGGTTCAAGGTTCCCTGGATAAGTTAGCTGAACATATCCATGCTACGGAATTCCTTGGTTATACCCAAGTATCTACATCCGCCACAGTTGAGGTATTGTTAGTAGATGGGATTTCCCAAGAAGAGGCAGAAGCGGGAACAGAAGTACAAATAGTTCTTAACCAAACCCCATTCTATGCGGAATCCGGGGGACAAATTGGGGATAAGGGTTATTTCTCTGGGGATGGTTTTGTTGTCACCATTGAGGATGTGCAGAAAGAATCTGATTTCTTCGTTCACTTCGGACGTATAGAACGGGGTACAATCAGGGTAGGGGATACAATTACCGCCCAAATCGATCGCAGTTGTCGTCGTCGTGCTCAAGCAAACCATACTGCAACCCACCTCTTACAAGCGGCGTTAAAGAACATTGTTGATGATGGAATTTCCCAAGCTGGTTCTTTGGTATCCTTCGATAGATTGCGCTTTGACTTTAACTGTCCCCGTGGTTTAACCCCAGAGGAAATTACCCAAATCGAATCACAGGTAAATACTTGGATTGGGGAAGCACATACCGCTAACATAGAAACCATGCCCCTAGAACAAGCCAAAGCCAAAGGTGCGATCGCTATGTTTGGGGAAAAGTATTCTGAAGTAGTGCGAGTAATTGATTTTCCCAGCGTGTCGATGGAATTGTGTGGGGGTACTCACGTCAGTAATACTGCTGAGATTGGTGTATTTAAAATTATTTCTGAGGCGAGTGTTTCTTCTGGGGTGCGGCGGATAGAAGCGGTTTCTGGCCCCGCAATTCTTGACTATCTCAATGTTAGGGACATAGTAGTTAAGGATTTAAGCGATAGGTTTAAAGTCAAACCAGAGGAAATACCAGAAAGAATTACTACCCTGCAAACAGAACTGAGAAATAGCCAGAAGCAAATAGATAATTTGAAATCGGAGTTAGCGATCGCAAAATCGGATAGTTTAATCTCAACGGTGGAATCTGTGGGTGAGTTTAAGATATTAGTCGCCCAAATGGAAGATGTTGATGCAGCTTCTTTGCAAACCGCAGCCGAAAGGTTACAGCAGAAAATCGGTAGTGGTGCGGCTGTGGTGTTGGGTTCTATACCCGAACCAGGGAAAGTTAGTTTGGTAGCTGCATTCTCCCCAGAGGTGAATAAGAAAGGTTTACAAGCAGGTAAATTTATCGGTGCTGTTGCGAAGATTTGTGGCGGTGGCGGTGGTGGTAGACCGAATTTAGCCCAAGCTGGGGGAAGGGATGGGAGTAAGTTACCGGAGGCGTTGGAGAAGGCGCGGGGTGATTTGCAAACTGGTTTGGGTTAAAATCTACAGGCATTTTATTTGCTTGATAAGCTTTAACAAATTTGTAGTGGGTTAGACAAATGTCTAACCCATATTTCTTAGAGTACAAAAATTAGAAATTGGAATTGTAAATGTCTCAAGGGGAATGTTATTTTGATATGCTTTTTCTTTAACTTCATTTCCAGTAGTTTCCACAAAGACATGACAAGTAGTTTATGAGTATTAACGCTTTTGTAGATAATGGCTTCTCCCCAGGTAGGGAATTCTGTGTAAAATTTTTGTCTAGTCCAGAATTCAATGCTAAAACTCTCCAAACACTTGTTTCATCAGGCAAAAGCAAGAAGAAGGAAGAAATAGCTACACTCATAGCAGATGCACTTGAAAAAAAGAAACTCACCCCAGAACAGGTACTCTTAGCATAAGTAGTTAAACATAATTAATTACACAATTTCATTGCGAGTGTAACGGAGTGAAACGAAGCAATCGAAAGGGTTAGGATTACTTCGCGTAGTTCGTAATAATGGTAAATATTTTTGTTGACTTACTTATGTAAAACAACCAAGAATGTGGTTGAGTGTAAAAAGTGGTTCATGTACTTGTACTCCAAATTTGAATCCTTCGGAATCCTTGTTAACTGAATTTGGAGAAGATGGTTGGTACGGACCAATCCAAGAGCTTAATAATGAACAACAGAAATGGTATATTCGGACTTATAAAGTAACTGATTATGTTCATCGGGGAATTGGAATAGCGGGAGAATTGGACGAACGCCATATTCGCTGGTCTGTTGTTGCTGAAGTTGGAGAAAACTACATCGCTTTATATTGGGATGGGTTCACCTTTAGCTCAGTAACCCAAGAACATATAGGTCAACCTGCTCAATTTCCTTTCTGGAATCATATTCCGGGTTTTTTTGATGAACTAGCTAATCATTGTCAAGCTAAATGGCAGCATCCTGAGCTTCATAAACTAATTCTGCATGATATGTGGGATAAATATCTCAATAAGTCTCCCTATAAATGGAGGCATCTACGTGTTCGAGCCGAAGCTTCAGGATTAGTTATCAATGCTCACAGTTCTGGAGTAAAAGAAATTGATGTTAGAGGATTACAAGCTCTATCACAAAAACTAACTCAATCTGTCCTAAGTGCAATTGGCATCAGGGATGATTCAGAGAAGATGAATAATGCCGAAAATGCCATTTTATGGACTCTGATAAAAGAGTGGGGCACAAAATCCTATGAATTTAGTCTTCATAAGGAATTTGCTTCAAGTAATGTAGAGGGAGAAAACTTACAAAACGAGCATCTCATCAAAGCACACTGCTATTTTAGATTCAAACCCAATTCTAAAACTCAAGACTGTCTTCAACATCTCAAGTGCTATTCAGGATATTATGGTGGTAGTACAGGCGTTCTGAACTTCATATTGAGGGAACTTGGACTTCGAGGCTAAGGCTATGGCTAGCTTCATCAGCAAAGGGCATTTAGATTTTCTGTCTGATAGGCAGAAAGATGAACTGAAAAAATACTTCACTCAGGCATTGACAAACGTGATGCCACACCAACTTGCTGTGCAATTGGGGATAGAATATTCTAAAGCTCTTGCTATCTTGACACTTCTCGAAGCAGAGGGGTTGTGTGAACTCAAACTACTTATATATCACAATTGTGAGCCTGATGTACCAGCAGGAGCAATTCCTTTTGGTCAAGGTTTTCCTAATTTGCCTTGGGTTTGTCCACTTTGTGAAAGTAGCGTGGAAGACAAGGATGAGCTATCGTTTGATATTATGGCTGAGTTTAAGCAGAAAATAGAGCTAGTTTGATCAAGTTATGCGTAGTCAAGAGCAATTTATTGAAGATGCTATTAATGCAATAGAGTCGATCAAACCAGAGAATCCAGCATCAAATAAATTAGCTTCTTACTTATACATAGCAGATAAAAAACTATCTGATTACTTAGATAAGCTTGTTGAATTTACACAATTAAAAAAACCTACACAACAACAATCAAAAAGAGCTGGCAAGTTACTAGAACAGATTGTATTGCTGGTTTTTAAAGGATTAAAAGGTATCCAAACTATCAAAAGTTTTCAGTCAGCAGGTCCTCAATACGATCTTCTGGTAAGTGGAGATGATTTGCCTTGGTCGTTAGTATGTAAAATTTTATATCTCAACTTGAACCAGAGAGATATTGTAATTGAAGCAAAAGCAACAAAGGCTCCTGTTCCAGATAAACAATTTGCTCGCTTGTGTAGCATTATGGAATTGAATCTACAAGGTGCAGGACTTGGTATTTTTTTACCCTAAATGGTGCTACAGGTTTTCCCAAACAAGGTGATTCAAAAAGACAACGAGCAATTCGTGATTGTAAACTTCGCCAAATACTTTTCCACGCCAAAACAAATAAAATGATAGTTGTTTTAGATAAAGACGATATATCAGGGTTGACTAACAACGGAACATTGATTCAAATACTTACCAGAAAAATCAAAGATTTATTTGAATTGAGTGGTTTACCTACTACTCCAGCCGAACAATTTCAGGAGATAGATTTACCTGAACATTTAAAAATTTTATATGATTCTGGTGATTAAATCATATAAATAACCACCTCATTGAACACTGTATCTAACTCGTAAATTTTGGAAAAGCTGCAAGAAAAAGCATAAAATAGAAAGTATACTTTCATCACACAATACCAATGATAAAAACCCTTTGGGCTACTGTTCGACAAGGAAAAATTGAATTATTGGAACCAACGGAAATTCCGGAAGGTACCAAAATATTAGTAACCTTATTACCTGATGATGAGGCTGATTTTTGGTTCCAGGCTAGTCAAGCTTCTTTAGATAAGGTGTGGGATAATACAGAGGATGATGTTTATGTCCAGCTACTGCAAAAATGACATCATCTTGGTGCGGTATCCTTTTTCAGATTTATCAAGTTCAAAAGTTAGACCTGCTGTTGTTGTAAATGCACCACACGTATCCCAAGATATTTTGATTGTTCCCCTGACAAGTAAAACCACATCATTACTTCCCGGCGAATTTATACTTACTGAATGGTCAACAGCAGGATTAAATGTACAAACAGCAGTCAAGCGTGGTTTATACACAGTAGATTGTAGTTTAGTCGTTGCAATTATTGGCAAACTAGCTAATTCTGATTCTGAGCAACTAGAAGAATCTTTACGAGGTTGGTTAGGAATATAATTAGACACATCTGATGTAAAACCCCCGATAACTACCCATTCCTAATCTTGGCAAATAAAGACTCATACTTTGCTGCAATGTCTGGCGCTAAAAAATTAATCAACTCACTTTTATTTAAAACCTCAGCATTATTTAACAAAAAATTTCTTAATGGCTTCTGAACTTCAGAATCTTTAATTTTAGTTGCGATGGGAGAATTACTTTTAGTTAGCAAAGTAATTTGTTTAGCAGTCTCCTTTTGCCAACAAAAATCAATCCATTTGTATGATAAATCCAGACGTTCTTGATTTGTTAATTCTGCTTTGTAAGGACGTACCCACATATCCGCCCATAACGCCGTTCCAGACTGGGAAATCACTGCTGATAATTTGGGATTGCGGACAATAACTGGCAATATATCACTAGACCAACCAACTGCAAGCCAGGTATCTCCAATCATTAATGGTTCCAGATATCGATCAGAACTATAAAATTTAACTTGTTTATTAAGCGATCGCAATTCCTTCTCTAATTCTGGTACAGAGTCTAGATTCTCTGTATTATATGATTTGCCCAGCTTCTTTAACACCAAGCCAATAACTTCCCGTGGTTGTTCTAAAACAGAAATGCGATCGCGTAGATCAGGATGCCACAAATCCTGCCAATCTTGAGGTTGCCATCCCAATTCTTTAAACTTATCTCGGCGATATACAATCATTGTGCTACCCCAACGATAAGGAGCCGCCCAAATTTTCCCTTGAGCATCTAGTTTACCTTCTTGGTTCCTTCTCACTAATTTCTGCCACTGTGGAGGTAAACTAGACCAATTGGCAAGTTTTTCTAGCTTTTCTTGCTCCAACGGCTGAATCAACTCCTCCTGAATTGCTACATCCAGCCAATAATTTCCCATAGTCACTAAGTCAGCTACCCTATCTGTTTGAGATCGCCAAAACCGTAAAGATACATTCCATTGTTTTTTCTCAGCAGATTTTTTTGGCTGTCTCCAAGTTTGTAATTGCTTAAATAATGGCTGTAACTGCTCCACAGGGGAAAATTTTAATTGTGTCTTTTGTTTAATACTTTGACCAAACCTTTTAACCAATCTATCAGGAATAGAATTTTTTAATAAGATTACTTTGAACTTTACCTGTTGCGTATTACCACATCCAACCAATAGTTGTGATATTGCTATGGACGAAATACCTTGCAAAAAATATCTGCGGTGCATTATTGATTGTTAATTTTTTACTATAGCTCATAACCATTTAAGCAGAGACTTGACTGGAATAGCACAGCAGATTGAAGAAGTCAGGAGGGAGTCCCGATGAAAAATAATTTGCACCACCAATTATCTAAGTAGAATTTTCCCTTCTCCCAACTCCCAACTATCAACTATCAACTCCCCAAAGTATTAATACTGATATATTTTCAGATTAAGAAACATATTTTTTTATCAATAATCTATAAAATCAAGACTTTCAGAATAATTACGCAGATTGTTAAGTAATAATTAACTGCTAAATTTATACTATATCTTCCTTTCCAGGAATTGTATTTTTTATAGGAAATCCCTGAAACTTGATTCAGGATGCCATCAATTTTATTAAATCTTTATAAAGATCACAATTAAAGTAACAATATAGAATCATAGTCTGAGAAAATTAATCTTACTCAACATAGTGATGTAGTTAAGCTTCTTCAACTAATCATATATCTTGCCAAAACTTAAAAAAAACATAAACATCCTTAACATTGAGTCAATATTGAATAATATAGAAAAGATAACTCAGTGTATGAGGTTATAAAATGGAGTCTTTGCATAATCAAATTGTGACATTGAGCAATAAGGTTGATGCCATTTATCAAGTTATTGAGCGACTAGATGAAAAAGTCTCTCAAACACTATCAGAATGCACCTTAGCCAATCAGAAAGAAGCCACAGAAAGCTCTTGGAAGAATCTGGAAGCTGATAGCTATCGATTAAGAACGAATTTAAGTTTTAATCCAGAATTGGAACATAAAGATGTGCTAGTCGATGCCATATATCCCGAATCCAATGTGCAAGGAGGAGAACAACAATTAACCCCAGAAATTCAACTCCAAAGACTGACAGCCCAATTAACAGCCGCTTATAATCGTATAGCAGCTTTAGAAGAGCAATTACTCCTCAAGAGAATCAACTCTTGACATCTAGAATATAAGCCTTTGTTAATTTTGCCGTTAGAAAATAGCTTAATTTCTGGGAGTAATCGGCAGTTCGGTGAAAAGTAATCAGAATTTCTCCCACAGTAAGATAGAAAAAAATCAGAATTTTTGTTTAGATTCCAGTAATTAGGGGTACTGGAAAATTCTAATTTGGGTGAATTTTTTGATAAAGTTCCAGTTGGGATTCAATCGCTTCTAAAAGATGAATTTGCTGCCAATTATGGCTTAGGTAAGCAGCAATACAAGTGCCTCCTGCACCCACACCTTCTTTGACAAAGCCCTGTTCATAAGCTTGAAGTTGAGGGTAACGAGAATGAACAAAATTTAATTGCGTCGCAACTAAAGGTGGAGGAGATTCGCCTAAATTGCGACTCTGCTCAGCAACTAGCTGTGCTAATTCTATGGTGCTACCACTGGGGTCTTCCACAACCCATCGGGTAGTACCTATAATCACCTCTGTTGGCTGCCAAGTTAAACTATGGGCATGGGCAATGGCACTTGTTAGAGCATACACTGCCAACATTTGCGTCCCTCCTGCCAACATGACACCGCAACTACGGCTAGCAGTGATCGCCATCCCTGCAACTAATACTTGCATGGGATCGCCCACCGCAGCTACTATTTGTAGAGGATCTAGAGTATTTTGCATATCATGAATATGTTTTAGTCCTGCTTGCACCACCTGCCATTTTTGGGTGTGATTGCAAGTAGGATGACTGCTGTTTACCTTTCCAGCAGCAGCAATACCTAAACCAGTTAAAATTGCCAATGCAGTTGTAGTCCCGCCCACAACG
The DNA here is from genome assembly GCF_900185595.1 of Calothrix rhizosoleniae SC01. Classification (GTDB taxonomy): domain Bacteria; phylum Cyanobacteriota; class Cyanobacteriia; order Cyanobacteriales; family Nostocaceae; genus Calothrix_A; species Calothrix_A rhizosoleniae. The sequence goes on along the minus strand of NZ_FYBH01000274.1, from coordinate 8,837 downwards.
CATTCACCAATGATTAAATATCCATTGCTAATATTACTAGCTAAATGTTCTCCCCATTGCAACCCTTGCTCCAGTAGGTGATGGACTGTACTCATTGTCATTGCAGCACCACTACTCAAGCATTTAGCCGGTTTACCACCTAAATCAATCGCTGGAACTGCGGGAGAATAGGGTAAACCTGCATTAAATAAATAAATTGGTATCTTGAGTGACTCAATTACAGCGCGGGAAATGAGGACAGGAGAAGCTCCAGCAATTAGGGGTGGTAAAGGATATTGGGGTTTTGGTTTGGAAACACCATAGTATAAAAATTCTGCATCTGCACAAGCTGTATATTTGCGATCTTCAGGAGTCCGTCCAGCTGCGGAAATTCCTGGGATCAAACCTGTAGCAGTAAAACCTAAAACACAGGCAAATGTGGATGAAGTACCTCTATAACGATCTATCCATGCTTCCGCTTGGTTCAATTGAGTGTAAATGCGAATCATCCGATTTTAAATTTGGGATTTTGAGGACAGTGTGGTCTTGGGGAGCCAGCGTTGTAGACGGGATGAATAAAGCCTCTTCATTCATGAAGAAAAATAATTAAAATGAATCATTCTTTGAATCTTCTGGCTTGAGGCAGAGGTTAAACTTATTACTTATTACTTGTGATTTACTCATAATCCAATAAGACTTGTACCCAACGTGGAGGACGGGGGATGGGATTACCCAAACGGTCTAATAATAACCATGCCGCTAAATGTACCACAAACAAATAAATCAAATTATTTAGCACAATTAAAGCGATCGCTCCTACCTGAATCAAGAATATACTAGGAGTTGTTAAGAGACTGAAACTGATAAATAACCATTCCAAAAAACTTGTTACCTGGTTAATTGCATACACCCATAAATCTTCACCGGAGAGCACAGAAAACAACCAAATACGGAAAAATGCCCCTAAAGTCCCCAATAATGTTCCCAAGGTAATAGAAACTATCCAAGGAACGCGACGATACCATGTTGCCCCTAAAAGTACTCCCATAAAAGCATAGGGCATAACAAACAACAAGCTACGGGTTGGTCCCACCAACACCATCAGCAATAATCCCGATACCACTGCTGCCATCCATGCTGCTCTCCTGCCCCAACGGAGATAAACTAAGGCAATAGGAACAGGGAAAAATATCTTTAACACTGGACCTAAAGGGAAGTAGAAATTGATAAACCAAATTAAACTGGCAGTACTAGCTAAAAAAGCTGTCTCTACCATCCTCAAAGGGGCATCTACCTTGAGTTTCGGTCTTTTAAAATGCTGTTGTGAGTTGGAGTTTTGATTGGAGGATGTTGCCGAGTTTACAGAAAGAATTTCTTCTGGTTCTTCAGCACCGGAGTCTAGAATGCTCATGTTTAAGTGGGAGTTGGGGGTTGGGAGTTGATAGTTGTTAGTTGTTAGTTGGGAGTTGATAGTTGGGAGTTGTTAGTTGTTAGTTGGGAGTTGTTATGCCATTTCTCTAAATCCTGGCTACAGATAATTCTCCCCCTGCTCCCTGCTCCCTGCTCCCTGCCTTCTTTATTGTTAGACTAGCATTTTTTCTAGGGCGGATATTTCGGGAATGCAAATAGTCTCTGATTTGCGCTGAATTAATCCTTTTTTTTCTAATCTGGTTAATACCCTAGTCACTGTTTCCCTTGCCAGTCCACTTAAACTACTCAATTCCCGGTGGGGTAAGTTGGGAATTTCTGTACCTGTTTGTCCTTGCTTACCTTGTCCCTCAGCTAAAAATAAAAGTGTGTCTGCTACCCGAGACTGGCTATCTGATTCCCGCAATCGTAATCGCCGATTTACTTGTCTTAAGCGTCTAGCCATTAATTGGGATAACCTAACTCCCGCCAAAGGTTCTTGGTGTAAAAAATTAACAAAATCTTGTGATGGCATACTACCAATGATAGTAGTAGTTAAAGTAATTACATCTGTAGAACGGGGTACTTCGTCCAGGGCAGCCATTTCACCAAATAGTTCCCCCATACCAAGAATATTCAGGGTTACTTCTTTACCTTCCAAATTGTATGTACGAATTTTCACCCAACCGTCTAAAATAAAATATACTGAACCACCCCAGTCATTTTCCAGTAATATTACTTGGTTTGCAGGATGGGTACGGGTCACAAGATGGGTCAAGGCTGCTTCCACAACTTCTGCCGACAAGCCTTGAAATAAAGGTGTCGAGATAATTTGAGGATTAGTTGTTGGCTGCAAGCTATATCTATCTTCCATTACGTCATTTGTAGGTAAGAGGCTATATACAAAAATTCAAATGAATATTGTTACTCTAAGTTATAAAAACACAGCCTTGGCCATAAAGCCAAATTCTGTGAACACAAAACACGCCCTCCGGGTTGCAATAAACCCATTTTTGTATATAAATATAATCACATCAAGGTTCTTATAGCCTGTATTTGCACGAAAACTCCCATACAGCAAAATTATGACTGTGAATTGCTGATGGCACACACTGAGTCGCAAAGCAAAATACTACGCGAACGTAGTAACGTCCCGTAGTGGTTCCTAACCTTTCCAGGAAGTGAGCTTTACGCAACTCCAATGAGGAGCATCACTAACTATGCTACAAATTTTACGACTTAATGGCCAAAGATAAATAAATATAAATCATACTCCAAGAGATTAATTTTTTGCTAACGTGAGATTTTTACCTGCTTTGTTATGTAAATGAACTGTGTGTAACTAATTGTTAAAAATAGGGAACAAATAAATAACCCCTAACCTGAATTTTCAGGTTTGAATAGTGTGACAATTGTTTGGGTGACACTAATAACTGTTAGGCAAATTTGCAACACCTATCCGTTGGTAAATTTTATATTTTGAAGATAAATCTCTCACAAGTAAACATATAATTTTTAGCTAAGGTAAATAAAAGTGACTTCCAGAATTACTGAAATTCAAACCCTGATTGCAGATATTGACGGCTTACTCACTAACAAAAACAACCTGCTGTCTCGATTCATCCCGACTCAAGAACAAGAAGCTAAAGTTGTTTTAGAGCGGATTCGTGAGTTTCTTGCTCGTTTAGAGGAAGCTGAAGCCCAAGCAGATAATTTCCATCGTGAATACCCGTCGCGCTCTCCACGTTCTCCTTTGTTGGCTCAATTTGCAGATCGAGAAGGTCAACTAGGGGAAAAGCCATTATCTCATTATCCGGATGTTTCTGGATTACTAAAGCCTTTACAAGCAGAATTGCAAACATTATTGCAGGAACGAGCTAATTTGGTGCAGGAAATTAGGCAATTAGAGCAAAAGCGATTGCATAATTACTCTGTAGCCCAGCAAATAGAAAATCAAGAGCAGATGATTTCCCAATTTTTGCATGTGCTGATGAATCGCATACAAGGAAAATTGTCACTCAATTCTGGGAAGAATGATTCTCTCCTCGCTCCCGAAGAAGTATCCTTAGATATAGCTGGGCAGGTTGACCATTTAAGTCAGCTAGCAAATGAGTTGGATCGACGTTTAGCAGCCTTGGATGGGACTGTAAATGTTGCATTTGAGGGGCTAGAACGTAATGTTTATGATTACCATGAATCTCTATCCCAAGCAGTAGCAAGAATGCACAGTAAGGGAATAGAAGGGGAGGAGTTATTAGTAGCTTTAATTGATAATTTAACTCGAGTTTTACAGCAAAAGAGGTCTTTAGGTCAATCACAGTTAGATGTACAGCCGGAAACTTTGCCTATAGAACCATCTCTATCAACAAAGGAAGAATATAAGCATGGAGATGATCTAGCCTCAAATATTGATCGCGAACTTTCATCCCAGGAATTATTTGATAACAGTGAATTTGAGGATTTATCTGTTGACCAAAAATACTACCCATCGACTGGAGAAGATCAACCAGTTTCTCCACAGTCTGATACTGGAATTGCTCACACAACTTTAGGACTAAATAATAATTCTCACGATTCTGTAAGCGATCGCGTTGATCAACTTTATGCTAGCTTATTTGGCAGCGAAGATGAAAATATCACTGAAGATCTTCCACCAGCACAACTGGAATTACCCCAACCAAATACCGAGAATTTACTAGATATCAATCCAAACTCAGCAACTATATCTACGGAAGATAATACAGCTCCAGCATTGACAACCCAGGAATTGGCTCAAGATAATCCCAGGGATGCCACTAACACAGATGAAATTCCAGACAATTCCTTCGCAACAGATATGTGGTTTGATCGCCCAGATGCTGGGTTATTAGGAAACAGTCATATCCACCGTACTATACCCCAAGAGTTAGAAGCAAAAAATAATAACTTAGACATAAGTGAAAATACGGCTAAAAAGTTGCCAATAGATGCTGATAATATTCCCCCACTTGCAGAAAAAGCTGCCAAAGATGTTTCTGTGCCAGCTCCCAAGGAAAGCATCAGAGTTTTAACTGATTTATTTGATCTAGCAACAGAAGATGCTGAGCTTAATGAAGCTGATCAAGATTTAACTGATGAACACAATCCAGATAATTATCCAGTAAATGTAAATAATAATGCCCAATCCTTACTATTAGATACAGAACCGGGCTATTTAGAAAAATCTCTGGATGATTATACTTTAGCTTCTCCTGAGGAAAATTTATTAGCTGAAACGGTGAATCAAGAGACGGTAATGCCAGAAATTACCTTAAGTGAAGAGAACTTACAACAATTTTCACAGGACTTAGATCAGTTTGCTGGTGATTTCAATTCTCCAGAACAATCTCAACAGAATGTAGAACCAGAACCCATAGTAGAACCCATAGTAGAACCCATAGTAAATAAAATTACAGAAGCTACTTCCACCTTTGCAGCACAACAGGTAGTTAATGATGCTCAAGAAATAGCTGGCACCACGGAAATGAAATTAAACTCCACCCCAGATATGGCAGCTGCAACCCTAGCCAACCATGAAACTACCACCAACCAGCAATCAAATTCCTCTCTGAGTGTTTTTAACCCAGTAAGTACCCCAGATATTACTATTAATAGGGATGATGGAGTTTGGTACTTGGGAATTGATTTGGGAAGTACGGGAATTTCCGCCGCCCTGTTAAATCGTTCTACCACAGAAGTTTACCCTATTTACTGGTCAGCAGAAGAAATAAGCGATCCCAACTCCCCAGGAAATTCATTTCGCTTACCAGCAGAGGTTTACTTACCTGTAAATACCCTGGGGAAACAGCCAGAATTGGATCAAACATCCACCAATAGACTAGCTACTCCACCAGAATCATTACAAAATCTGTTTTCAGCTCAATTAAAGCCCTATTTACAAGTTGCCCTACCTTACAAAAATCAACAACAACAATGGGAGCCATCCTTAGAATTGAATGATTATTCCACCATTCCTTTAGTTTGGGTAATGCGATCGCTCTCCAAATTGTTGTTAACTCTCAAATCAGATCGTACCAGTACTACCCCTGGTTTAGTTGCCGCAGCAGTCGGACTTAACGAACAACAATTTCATCAAATTATCAATCAAATTGCGGGAGTAATCTGTAACTGTCCAGCTAACAGTTCTGAGCAATACCGCTTTAATCTCAGAGAAGCTTTAATCACAGGCAAAATCGTCCAACATCCCCAACAAGTATTCTTTATCGAAGAAGCGATCGCCAATTTACTGGCAGAATTGGATGATCCCAGTGGGGAAAAAGTCAAGTTTAATGGCCCCACAATTATCACCAAAGAACATCATCCCCTAGAAGGGAACACATTAATTATTAATATTGGTGCAGGTGCCACAGAAATGGGGCTAATTGATGTACCAAACAACCTGCTAGACTTAACTCACAATGATTTCATGCTTCATGGTTTTGCTTATGCAGGCAAAGGCATTGAGCAAGATATTATTTGCCAATTACTACTACCAGAAAAATGGCGAGAATCACGACTAACAACCCCAGAACCCAATCAAACTATCAGCAGTAATCCTTGGCATTGGCAAACATCTATCCCTGGTTTAGAGCAAATGCGTTGGGATAGTATCAGGTTAACAGAACTTAAACTTCCTCGTTCTGGAGAACCAGACATGGCTGAACGAATTCGTCTGCAACAACGGTTAGAAAGTTCTCTCCTAGGTAAAGCTGTATTAGATGCTGCCGTTGCCTTAAAGTTAATTTTGCAACACCAAGAATCCTTTACCCTAGAATTAGCAGATCAGCGATGGGTATTACAGCGTCGAGACTTAGAAAGCCAGGTATTTGTACCTTTTGTACGCCGACTCAACCGGGAATTGAATAAATTATTAGTAGCCCGTGGGATCCCCACAGAAGCTATTAATCAAGCCATCCTCACAGGAGGAGTAGCATCTATTAATGCTGTTAACCGTTGGTTACGACAAAAATTACCCAACGCCAAAATTATTCAAGATGCATACCTGGGCGAGAATGGTACTCCTAATTGCAGTCGTACAGCATATGGTTTGGCATTACTACCCTTACATCCCCAGGTTTTAGATATACCTAGACAACAATACACTGATTATTTCCTATTCACGGAATTATTGCGGCTATTGCCAGATAGAGCCATATCTGTGAATGAAATCACTCAATTATTTGAAGGACGTGGCATAAATACCCGTATTTGTCAACAACGGCTGTTAGCATTTTTAGAAGGGGAATTACCATCAGGTTTACTTCCTAGCACTAATGATTATCATTGGCTGGCACAGATTTCCCAGGATAATTCTTTCTATAAACAACTTGCAGCTGCACCCCTGTTTGAAAAACAAGGTAACATGACTTATCGTCCCAACTCTCAACAAATTAAATATCTGTTGACATATCTAGATGCCATTAAAAGTAGTACACAGCAATCACTGGAGGAACCCTATACAGTTAACTTTGCTTTAGGAGTTCCAGCTTAGTATAGTTATCAGCCCTTCTAGCCTGAAAATGGGGAGTGGGGAATCAGGAATCGGGAGTCGGGAGTCGGGAAGAGGTATTTTCATCCTTGATGGTGAAATTTTTTCATCGGGACTGCCTTCTTTCTGTCTCCTGCCTTGAAAATAGGGAGTAGGGAGTAGGGAGTAGGGAGTAGGGAGTCGGGCAGAGGTATTTTCATCCTTGGTGGTGAAATTTTTTCATCGGGACTGCCTTCTTCAATTTAACGCTTGGGTTTTACTTCACCGAACTTAATTAAAAGTGCGATCGCTATACTGACTACCAGGATTAAAGTAGAACTTAAAGCAGAACCAAACCCCCAGTTTTGTGCTGCACCAAGAAACTGATTATAAATTAGTCTGGCAGCTGTCATACTGGAAGCACCACCCAATAACTCTGGATTGATAAAATCTCCCATAGCACTAATAAATACTAGAAAAGAACCAGCTGTAATACTCGTAATGATTTGGGGTAGGGTAACTCGCCAAAAAGTTTGTACGCGATTTGCACCTAAATCTGCTGCTGCTTCTAATAAACGTTTATCTAATTTTTCTAACGAGGCATATAAAATTAAAACCATATATGGTAACAAGCTATAACTCATACCAATTAATACCGCTGGGCTGCGATTTAGTAACTCCAAATTTGGTAAACCAAAGTGATTCAGCAAACTATTCAGCAAGCCCGTAGGACGCAAAATCGTAATCCAAGCATAGGAACGCAGTAAGGAAGAAGTCCACAAAGGTAAGACAAATGCCAGTAAAAGCAAATTTCTCCAACCCCGTGGTGCATTTACAGCAATCCAGTAGGCAATTGGTAAGCCGAGAATTAAACAAATTACAGTAGTACCAATAGCAAAAAATAGCGATCGCCAGATGACTTGCAAGTATAAGGGATCGAATATTTTTATATAATTATCAAATCCCGTAGGATTAACTACATCACCAGGTCTAATTCCTGGAACTAAGCTTAATTCAATAATTATAAGGGTTGGTAATACCAGTAATAGCAATAACCAGATTCCTGCTGGTGCAAGCAACAATAAAGGTTGTAGCCATTTTGGTGTTGACTGATTTAATTTCTGTAAGCCACTAAGACTATGATCAGAATTAGATGGGGAATGGGTAATTTGAGTAGACACAGATCCAAATTAAAAATAATATTTTTTCAATTTATTTTTGATTTGATAAAAAATTATTAATTCTAACAGAATTGTATCCTAGTTACAGTCAATTGTCCGGTGGAGTCAAAGCGTGAAATTACTAATTGCTTATATAGGAATTTACTTTAATAAAAGTAAATTAAATATAATTTTTTGATAAGTTATCGGGAAAAAACAAGAAAATAGTAGAGGCCCATGATTATTGTGCCTCTACTATTTTCAATGTCTTAAAAATGGCTGTATAATTCTATAACTGTTGGATATAATTATCTCTTCTCAGATAACATACAGCTACAAGTCAACAACAAAACCATTAATATTTAGGAGCTTCAACAGTTGCTTCGATTTTAACAGCTTTAGTAGTTTTGAGTTGAGATACAATCTGTTCTACAATTTTCAACTCAGCTTCAGAACCCACTGTTCCTGTAATAGTGATATCATCATCTTTTTCTTGAACTTCTAAATTACTTTTAGGTAAAGCTTCCTTCAATTTAGCAGCAATGTCATTGGTTCCTTCTATATCAGCTGCATTGGTGTTTGCATCTGCTTCTACAGTATCAGTTGCTGGAGGTACAGTTTCAGTCACACTATCAGTTACAGGAGAAGCTGGTTCTACTGGTGTTTGGGCGGATTGAGTTGTGTCAGCTGGTTTTTCCGAAGAAGTTTGAGAAGCATTTTCCTGACAACCAACAGCACCAACCACTAAAATACCACTGATGAGAAAAGGAATAAATTTTGTCATTTTGATCTCCAAATTACTTAAG
>NZ_FYBH01000054.1 GCF_900185595.1 Calothrix rhizosoleniae SC01 | reverse complement strand
GAACGCCAGAATTCTCATCTTTAAGAGCAATAATTAAAGCTGGAATTGCCGATTTTGCATCTGTGCCAATTTTCCCCAATGCATAAGCAGCACTACTACGAACTTCGGAATCTTCATCTTTAAGAGCAGTAATTAAAGCTGAAACTGCATCTTTCCCTATTCTCACTAAAGCTTTAACAATAATAATACGAACATTCTTATTATTATCCTTTAATAATTTCGTTAAGTAAGGTAGTTCTGCTAGTTTTGGATCAATTTTGTCAAGTGCGGCAATACTGATAATACGAAGATTTTTATTCTTATTCTTTAGAGCTTTGACAAGATAGGGAATAGATTTTGAATTACATACTACTAGCTTATTGAAAGCAGAAGACGAACCCTTCTTTGCCTGTCTAATATACAGTTCAATCTTTATTCCTATACATGGATAATTTTTTGTTAAGTCAGATTGAGATTGAGCTAGGGTTTTTGTATTTATTAATAAAGATAAGTTTACAGCCCCAAACATACTTATTATAACTGAAAGTATAGCAGTTCCGAATTCATAGCCTTTGTTAAGCACTAGAAATTATATGTAAAAACAAACATATTTTAATATATCTTACATAAGAATACTTGTTTTATTTCAGGAGGGATCGAATCCTCACAAATGTAGGTTTTTTATGTAGGCATGAGTGGACACTCTCAAATGGGGTTTTTCAACTGGCTCAAATAACGAAATTTCGTTCTTGGGTATAAACCTAAGATCAAAATCCTTAATTTTGAGGTAACTTAACAAGACCATTTCAGAGCCTTTTGTAATAAACCTACACCTGTCAGGGGGTCGAATCCCCTCCTGAATTGCCTTATACAAGGTTCACCATACCAAACGGGGTAAATTTAAGAGGTAATGCTGGGCAAGATTGTTGCTCAACCGAGGCTTCTTGCTAACATTCAACTTTGAGCGCCTGAATTCTTTCTTAATCTGAGCTTTATCAATTAGTCCTAGGATAATTTGAGTCGATTTTTGAAATGGCAAGTGACATTTTAACTCTGGACGAAGCTTAGAGTCATAAGGAAAAGGAAATAAGATGATGAGCCAAGAGAATCAGGCAACATTGAGTAGCAAGAAGTTGGTGACAATTATCACCAAGACTGTCAAAAAAATTTGCAAAAAAAAGCAGACACCGCCCGATATTTTAGCAGTGGTCTCCTGTGTAATTGTAAACTAAATTTGTAAATATAAAATCGTAATTATACCGTGTCTTCTTGTCTCATTTGGCGCTCAATGGTTTCAATAGCAGCGTTAAGGGCTGCTAATCTAGCCTCTAACCCATCTCGCATCATTTTCAAGAACTTCAGTTTACGCTCCTGATGAGTTTTAAATTGATTTGTGTCACTGCTTAAACAAGGATTAAACCAAAAAGGAAACATGGCTCATTTCATCCATTAGTTACTTTCTCATTCTAGAACGTGGAATTGGAATAAGCGCGCTTATGGAGTATATTCATTCTTTAGATATGGGCAATTATTCCCAAGTTGGTAAGGCTTTGGTGAAAGTTTATCAGCAAACTAGACAATAGTGCCGTTGACTTCCTTAATAGTAGGAAAAAACTTTCCTTCTCCCCAACAAACAACTAACAACTAACAACTAACAACTAACAACTAACAACCTCCCCAACAAACAACTAACAACTAACAACTAACAACTAACAACAAACAACTAACAACAAACAACTAACAACTAACAACTCCCCTACTTCCTACTCCAATATTCCTTTTAGCTTTCAGCTTCAGATTCTCCATCTCCAAAAAAGAGTAACCTGATGGCAAGGATAGCAAATCCCACAGCAGCGATAATTTTCAATAATCGAGTGGGTAAAAATTCTGCCACTGCTCCCCCTGCTAAGGCTCCTAATAGGCTAGTTAACAGCAACGCTCCAGCTGTACCAAAAAACACTGCACGGGGAGCTTGAGAACGCCCAGAAAGTGCGATCGCAGCTAATTGGCTTTTATCCCCTAATTCTGACAAAAATACCGTAATAAAGCTCAATCCAATCAGATGCCAGTCCATCATAAGAATTTCTATATATTTTTTTGACTTTTGACTTTTCCCACAACACTCCTAACTCAGAAATACATCCCCAATCAACATAAAGGAAATGAGTAATAACATCATTCCTGCGGCTATTTCTATGGTTTTTGGAGAAAGCTTACTAGCCATCCAACTACCCACAAGTACACCCAACAAACTGGTAGTTACCAATGCCACCGCAGAACCAATAAATACCATCCACGGTTCATGGGATTCTGCACTCATAAGTAGGGTTGATAATTGGGTCTTATCACCAATTTCTGCTAAAAATATCGTGACGAAGGTAGTACCAAAAACTACTGTGGTTTTCTGTTTGCTAACGCTATTTTTGACAGGATCAGTTGTCTCAATAACGGTTGCTGTGTGATTGCTATCGTTATTATCTGGGATTTCTTGGTTCGGGGTGTGAGGTGAAGCAGTTATATCCTCAGGTGCAGAATCAATTTTCACAGGCAGCAGTTTTGTCACTAAAAGTTTTCATATTCCTTTCATTTTCTCAGATTTATGTTAAAAATGACAACTTAAACTGCAAACAGTCAAAAAGAGGCAAGGGAGCAGGGAGCAGGGGAAGAGGGAAAGAAGTGTGGGGAGATGAAATAACTAACTATCAAGCATCAACTACCAACCCCTAACTATCAACTAGCAACTAGCAACCATCACTCCATCACTCCATCACTCCATCACTCCCCACGCTCTACTCTCCACAGTGGGGGAAAAAGGGCATTCCCCTTGCTTGTTTTGTAATTTTCGCCAGAGCATAAATTTCTGATCAGATTCTGGCACTATTTACTCCGGATTGATAAAAAACTTTGTATTCTGAAGTTAATAGGTCTTAACAATTGATGATTAGAAAAACTGGTGCAAGAAGATCTGAGATTAATTATTGATTTAGTGCTAGTGCTGTCTGTGGCTGCTGGTGGCGGACTTTTTGCTGCACTATTACGACAACCGGTGATTTTAGGATATCTCATCGGCGGTATGGTTGTGGGACCAGCTGGACTGGGATTAATAAAAGAATTCATACAAGTAGAAACTTTAGCACAGTTTGGAGTTGCCTTTTTGCTGTTTGCCTTGGGGGTAGAATTTTCCTTGGCAGAATTGAAAAAAGTCCAAAAAATTAGTTTGGGTGGTGGTGGACTGCAAATTGTCCTCACAATCTCGGTGACTGCTTTAGTTTCCCTGGGTGTGGGTTGGGTAAGCTCCCCCGCACAAGGGGTATTTTTAGGGGGGATTCTGTCTTTATCATCCACAGCAGTTGTGCTCAAATGCTTGATGGAAGGTAATGAGACGGAAACACCCCACGGACAGGTGTTGCTGGGAATTTTGGTAGTACAGGATTTGGCGTTGGGTTTGATGTTGGCGGTGTTACCTGCTTTGGATAAACCAGCTGAATCGATTGGTATGGCTGTGTTATTGGCGCTGTTACGTATTGGGTTATTTGCGGCTGGTGCCGTAATGGTGGGAATATGGCTAATTCCACCTTTATTAAGGTTGTTAGCTCGTACAGAAAGCCGAGAACTGTTTTTATTGGGGGTAGTGGCTCTGTGTTTGGGGATTGCTTTACTCACAGAGTATTTGGGTTTATCCATTGAAATGGGGGCTTTTGTCGCTGGCTTGATGATTTCTGAGGTGGAATACGCGGATCAAACTTTAACCTATGTGGAGCCCCTAAGAGATATCTTTGCCAGTTTATTTTTTGCTGCCATTGGCATGTTAATCGACCCAGTGTTTTTATGGCACAACTTAGAATTAATTTTAGGGTTGGTAGCCTTAGTATTTGTGGGTAAATTTTTGATTATTACCCCTCTAGTAAAGCTGTTCCGCTATCCTTGGAAAACTGCATTAATTGCTGGCTTGGGACTAGCACAAATTGGAGAATTTTCCTTTGTATTGGCAAGTGAAGGGCGGGCGTTAGGGTTAGTTTCTCAGCGAGTATATTTACTTATTTTAGGGACAACAGCAGTAACATTAGTTATTACCCCTTTTGTCTGGCAGCTAGTACCTTTCCTATTTAATTTTGCCGAATCCATGCCTTGGTTGAAACCTTATCTCAGTGGAGAAGGAAGACCTTTGGACACATCAGAGGAATTACCTTGGCAGGATCATGTGGTGGTGTGTGGGTACGGTAGAGTGGGTAAAAATTTAGTGAAATTGTTACAGCAGCACAACTTATCAGTAGTAGTAATCGATCAATCTGAAAGTAGAATTCAGCAATTGCGGGAAGCGGGAGTTCCCTATGTATACGGTAATTGTGTTAGCTTTCACGTTTTGGAAACCGCCGCAGTTAGTCATGCTAAAGGTATGGCGATCGCTCTTCCCGATCCCATGAGTATTCGCCTAACTTTGAAACGAGCTTTAGAATTATCTCCAGACATAGATATAGTTGTCCGTGCTAACCACAATAAAAATATTGAAGTTCTTTACCAATTGGGTGCTAGGGAAGTAGTACAACCAGAGTTTGAAGCCAGTTTAGAAATGGCAACTTATATCCTCACAGACATGGGATTTTCACCCCTTGTAGTGCAGGAGGAAATGCAACAAATTCGCAATCGCCATTATTTAGATTTAAGACCCGAAGAATCTCCATCCCAAGTATCTAGAATACTGCGACGAGCAACCCAAGAGATGAACAGTCGCTGGTATCCCCTACCAGAAGATTCTCCCTTAGTTGGTATGACTTTAGAACAAGTGGATATGCGCTCTTTGACAGGAGTCAGTTTGATGGCAATCCGCCGTACTGATGGGGAAGAAATAGATTATCCCCAAGCTCAGACTAAATTAGCAGCAGGCGATCGCTTATTAGTAGTAGGTTCAAATAAGGAATTAGCAGCTTTAGCAGAATTCGCCCAAGGACAAGCAGCAATGCCCATTATTCAAATTAATGAAGTAGAAGAGTTGAAAGAAGGAGTGATGGAGTGAAGAAGGGAAGGTGTGGGAAGTGTGAGGAGATGAAATAACTAACTATCAACAATCAACTCCTAACTATCAACTATCAACCATCAACTATCAACCATCAACTCCCAACTCTTTATTCTAATGGTTTCATATAAGCGATCGCTTGTTTCCAAATGGTAGTTTTTTGACCGTTTGCTTGTACTAATAAAATACAGTTTGGATCTTGCCAAACAAGGCTTCCATTCAGGGTATCACCTGTAAGTAGTTTCATTTCTACAGCATTTTTATCTTTGATCAGGTTTTGTACTTGGCGAGTGCTGGGTAGTGTAGTATCAAATTCAATAGTAGGCATTTTTGATAAATAGTATGTAAGTATTAATTAATCAGTTATCGGTTTTAGAGCTTGTAATTTAGATTAAATTACTCCACAATGTGCTATTTGCACTGTTCGCTGGTTTAATAACTGGTTAATGGGTGGTGGTTAAATAACCAATAACCAATGACCAATAACTCCTAATCTTTGATAATTCATCCTTGGGAAAATGGCAATCGAATTTACTAAGTATCACGGTCTAGGTAATGATTTTATCCTGATTGATAATCGCTCTAGCTCAAATCCTGTAATCACTCCAGCCCAAGCCATACCATTATGCGATCGCCACTTTGGTATCGGTGCAGATGGTATAATCTTTGCCTTGCCTGGAGAGAATGGTACTGATTACACCATGCGTATTTTTAATTCCGATGGTTCGGAACCAGAAATGTGTGGGAACGGGATTCGTTGTTTGGCAAGATTTATTGCCGATTTAGAGGGTGAATCTCGTCATGCAGACCAATATCGGATTCATACCCTAGCTGGGGTGATCACACCACAACTAATGGCTGATGGTCAAGTCAAGGTAGATATGGGCTTACCCCAATTACTAGCCGGAGAAATTCCCACTACTTTGTCAACGGCTGAAGAAAAGGTAATTAATCTGCCATTGGTGGTGTCAGAAAAATCTTGGAATGTAACCTGTGTCAGCATGGGTAATCCCCACTGTATTACCTTTGTGGATGATGTGGAGACAATTCCCCTAGAATCCATTGGACCTAAATTTGAACATCATCTTGCCTTCCCCCAAAGAATAAACACCGAATTTATTCAAGTTGTCAGTAGAGACTACTTAAAAATGCGGGTATGGGAAAGGGGTGCGGGTATTACCTTAGCTTGTGGAACTGGTGCTTGTGCTTCCCTAGTAGCTGGTGTACTGAATGATAAATGCGATCGCTCCGCAACAGTAGAACTTCCTGGTGGTAATTTATATATTGAATGGTCTGCAACAGATGGACGAGTTTACATGACTGGACCAACAGAACTAGCCTTTACTGGAAAACTACCTTGAAAACAGTTACCAGTTATCAGTTATCAGTTATCAGTTAGGAGTTAGGATTTTTGATTGTCACACCTCCCCTCCTTCACCTCCCACACTCCCCACACTCCCCACACCTTCCCTCTTTCCCTCCTTCCCTCCATCACTCCGAAATATGGCAACAATAAAATGCGGTAAAATTTCCTTCTCCCACATTGAGGCTGTTTTATTTGATAAAAATGGCACCCTAGAAGACTCAGAAATATATTTGCGTTCCCTGGCGCAAAAAACAGCAAGAATCATTGACGCTCAAATCCCTGGAGTCGGAGAACCCCTATTAATGGCATTTGGTGTCAATCGTGATTACCTCGACCCTGCAGGGTTAGTGTCCGTAGCCAGTCGCCGAGAAACGGAAGCAGCAGCAGCAGCTTATATCGCTGAAACTGGTAGGGGATGGGTTGAATCCTTAGATATTGCTTGCAAAGCTTTAGAAGAAGCAGATAAATATCTAGGTCAAACCCCGGCACCTTTATTTGCTGGAGGCTTGCAAATCCTGCGAACTCTCTCTGCTGCTGGATTAAAATTAGGGATTCTTTCCGCAGCCACTACCCAAGAAGTAGAAAATTTTGTTACCGCTCACCAACTAGGGGATTATCTACAACTGCAAATGGGAGTTGATGCAGGCCCTAGTAAGCCAGACCCCATACTATTTTGGCAAGCTTGTCAAGACTTGGGTGTGGAACCTCAAACAACCTTGATGGTGGGAGATTCTGTAGCCGATATGCAAATGGCACGCAATGGTCAAGCGGCTGGTTGTATTGGCATTACTTGGATGAATCAGCCAAAGAATGTGGCAGGTGCAGATGTGGTAATTAACCAATTAGATGAAATTCAAATTCTGGATGGTGCTGGTGAGTAGTGAAAAAATCCTTTAAGATGTAGTATCGAATGAATGTAGAAATGACAGGAGTTTGGTTGTATGTACCTCTCACTCTGGCCTGGTAAACCCTATCCTCTAGGAGCTAAGTGGGATGGCAAAGGTACAAATTTTGCATTATTTTCCAAACATGCCACATCTGTAGAACTGTGTCTATTCGATCAGCTAGGGCAAGAAACTCGACTATCCTTGAAGGAAGTAAGTAATTTTGTTTGGCATGGTTATGTTCCTTCCATTGGACCAGGACAAAGATATGGGTTTAGAGTACATGGTCCATTTGCACCTCAAGAAGGATATCGTTTTAATCCCAATAAGTTACTTATAGACCCTTACGCCAAAGCAGTTGATGGTGATATTCAGTTTGGAGAGGAAATTTTTGGTTATCGATGGGATGATCCCCAAGAAGATTTGGGATTTTCCGGTCTGAATAGTGCAGGTTTAGTTCCTAAATGTATTGTGGTTGATGAGTCTTTTGATTGGCAAGGAGATGAACTACTGCAAACTCCCGCCCATGAAACGGTAATTTATGAAATGCACGTCAAGGGTTTTACTAAATTACACCCAGAAATTCCCCCTGAACTCCGAGGAACTTATGCTGGTTTAGCTCATCCAGCAGCTATTTCCCACCTCCAATCTTTGGGTGTGACAGCAGTAGAATTGATGCCTATCCACCATTT
Source organism: Calothrix rhizosoleniae SC01 (assembly GCF_900185595.1). Classification (GTDB taxonomy): domain Bacteria; phylum Cyanobacteriota; class Cyanobacteriia; order Cyanobacteriales; family Nostocaceae; genus Calothrix_A; species Calothrix_A rhizosoleniae. The sequence continues at coordinate 9,017 of NZ_FYBH01000054.1, read as the reverse complement.
CCTCACATGCCCAAGACATCTCGTAGAACATGGTCTAAAAAATTACTGGGGTTATGACTCTCTGGCCTATTTAGCTCCCTACTCTGGTTATAGTGCTAGTGGCTCTTTGGGTGAGCAAGTACGAGAGTTTAAGCAGATGGTGAAAGCTCTCCACAAGGCAGGAATTGAGGTGATTTTAGATGTAGTCTATAACCACACTGGGGAAAGTGACCATTTGGGGCCCACCCTGTCTTTGCGAGGTATTGATAATACCTCTTACTATCGGTTGGAAGAGGAAGATCCTCGTTTATATATGGATTTTACCGGCTGTGGCAATTCCTTGAATGCCCGCGAACCCCAGGTATTGAAGTTAATTATGGATAGTCTGCGCTACTGGGTACAGGAATGTCATGTAGATGGTTTCCGTTTTGACCTAGCATCAGCATTAGCGAGGGAACTTTACGCAGTCGATCGCCTAGCTTCTTTCTTTGATATTATTCACCAAGACCCCACCCTGGAAAATGTAAAATTAATTGCTGAACCCTGGGACGTAGGTGAAGGTGGCTATCAAGTAGGTGAATTTCCCCTATTATGGTCGGAATGGAATGGTAAATATCGGGACACAGTCAGGGATTTCTGGCGGGGAGAAGATAGCCGTCTGGCAGAGTTCGCCTATCGTTTTACTGGCAGTTCTGATTTGTATATGTCTAATGGACGCAGCCCCAATGCTAGTATCAATTTTGTCACTGCCCATGATGGATTTACCCTCAATGACTTAGTCAGTTACAACCGAAAACATAATCAGGCGAATGGGGAAGATAGTCGAGATGGAGACAATCACAACCGTTCTTGGAATTGTGGGGAGGAAGGAGAAACCAATGACCCATTCATCCTCAATTTAAGGCAACAGCAACGACGTAATTTTTTAGTTACCTTACTACTATCCCAGGGCGTACCCATGTTGGTTATGGGTGATGAAATGGGGCGATCACAAGGGGGTAATAATAATGCATACTGTCAAGATAATGAGGTATCTTGGTTAGATTGGGGTCTCAAGTCAGAAAATGAGGCATTTTTGGATTTTACCCGACAATTAATTGATTTTCATCGCAAACATCCCATATTTCGTCGTCGCAAATGGTTCCAAGGTCGAGCTATCCACGGTTCTGGGGTACATGATATTGGCTGGTTTAACCCCGATGGTGGTTCTATGACTGAGGAACAGTGGAATGATGGTTATACCAAAGCAATTTGTATTTTTCTGAATGGAGAAGAAATTGCTACACCAGGAACACAAGGAGAGCGAATTATTGATAATCATTTTTTACTGTTCTTTAATGCCCATGCTGAAGCTCTAGATTTTACAATTCCCCCAGGTTTACAGGAATGGGAATGGCTGACCATTATTGATACTACCAAACCCCACTTTGTCCAATGGGGTAAGCATTATATGCATGATAAGCCAATTCTAGTAGAAGGGCGATCGCTTATGTTATTACAGCGTTTCGGTCGGAGATGAGGAGTGAAGGAGAAACTATGAATCTTGGTTCTGAATATATAGGCGATCGCATTTGTAATTTTACTTTATGGGCACCCCTCATGGAAGAGGTTGCTGTCCATCTGGTTGCTCCTGAAGAGCGGATTATTCCTTTACAACCAGATCAGTGGGGATATTGGCGGGGTACAGTCACAAATGTGGAACCTGGTAGTCTGTATTTTTACCAACTAAATGGAGAAATAGACTTACCAGATCCCGTATCTAATTCCCAACCTCAAGGGGTACATGGAGCTTCAGAAGTAATTGACCACAGTAATTTTCAGTGGAGCGATCGCCAATGGCGGGGAGTACCTCTGGAAAAAATGGTTATCTACGAGTTACACGTAGCTACTTTTACCAAAGAAGGGACATTTCAAGCAGTAATTCCCCGGATTTCAGAATTGCAAGAGCTAGGCGTTACAGCCATTGAAATCATGCCCGTGGCTCAGTATCCCGGAGAGCGCAACTGGGGTTATGATGGGGTTTATCCCTATGGTGTACAAAATTCCTATGGTGGTGTAGATGGGTTAAAGCAATTGATAGACGCTTGCCATCAACAGGGAATGGCGGTGATCCTAGATGTGGTATATAACCATCTTGGGCCCGAAGGCAATTATCTCTGGAGTTTGGAGACTTATTTCACAGACAAATATAAAACTCCCTGGGGTAGTGCGATTAATTATGATGGGGTTTACAGTTATGGGGTACGGGAATACTTTAGGCAAAATGTCCTCTACTGGTTAGAGACATATCACATTGATGCCTTGAGATTGGATGCGATCAACGCCATTTATGACACGGGAGTCAAACATATTTTACAAGAAATGGCGGATGCTGCTGGGAGTGTTACCCAAAGGCACGGTTGGAAAAGATACTTAATTGCTGAAAGTGACTTCAACGATCCCAAGATAATTCGTCCCTCAGAAGATGGTGGTTATGGTATTGATGGACAGTGGAGTGATGATTTTCACCATGCCTTGCATACGGTACTAACAGGGGAAAAACAAGGATATTATCAGGATTATGGCAGTCTGGAACAGCTAGCAAAAGCTTATACTAATTCTTTTGTCTACACTGGAGAATATTCTCTCTATCGTCAACGGTATCATGGTACAACCCCCAGTAAATGTGATTCCAGTCAATTTATTGTCTATGGTCAAAATCATGACCAAGTAGGGAATAGAATGTTGGGCGATCGCTTTTCTCATTTATTATCCTTTGCTGAGTTAAAATTATCCGCAGCAGCAGTCATTCTTTCTCCCTATGTACCCCTACTATTTATGGGTGAGGAATATGGAGAAACTGCACCCTTTCTCTACTTTATTAGCCATCAAGATCCTAGTTTAATTGAAGCAGTACGCCAGGGGAGACAAAAAGAGTTTGCAGCATTTTATACCCAAGAACAAGCACCCGATCCCCAAGCCGTAGACACAATGCTGCGATCGCAATTACATTGGGAGCAACGCCATCAAGGAAAGCAGAGAATATTGTGGCTGTTCTACCAAAAATTACTCCAGCTACGTGCAGAGATTCCCGCCTTAGCTAACTTAGATCGACATTGTTTAGAGGTAGAAGTCATTCACTCGGAAAAAGTTCTACAATTAAAACGTCACTACCAAGACAGTCAAGTAATTTACTGGCTCAACTTCAGTCAACAAATAGTTACGCTTAGGGAAAACTTACCTCCAGGTAATTGGAACAGGTTGCTTGACTCTGCTGATGTTCAGTGGGGAGGTGTTGGTTCTTCAGTACCTCAAGTCTTTAATGGTGAAACAGAGAAGGAATTAGTACTAAGTCCTCAAACTGTTGTGGTATATAACAATGATCAATGAGTAAAGTACCTACAGACTCCGCGTAACTAGTCAATTTATACAGTCTTTATGCTATCAAAATTAAATCTTTATTGAATTAATTGAGATTCATAGAATTATGCAGATAAAATTATTTTATAGTAGCTAATTTTTAGTCAAAAATACTTAATTTAAAATCATTTATAGTATACTATAAACTTCTATAGAAATATACTTGTTTTTATAAATACTTAAATATAAAGAATACCAGTCTAACCTAAATAATTACACTTAAAAATATATGGAAAATTCAGATCAGCAATCACAGAAACTACTGACATCCTCAGTAGAGAAAGATAAACAAGAAGAACTGATGCAAGATGTGTATATCCTGGTAGAAAATTTAATTCATCGAGAAGAAACTACGGTTCGACTGGTTATCGATTGTCTTTATGATGTAGGCACAGTTAACTTAATTAATCAAAAATTTCGTTCCCGTACTTTCAATAAAACATTAAAGCTAGCTTCCCGAGTATCCAAACCTGCATTTAAAATAATAGCTTGGCGATTGGTAAGGAAAAAAAGCCCACGATTAATTACCAATTGGTTGCAAAGAAAAGTTGCATTTCCAAAAGCCGAACCACAGATCAACCAAGCAGAATTAGCGGTACAACAACCGGAAGTAGTGAATTCCATTGCACCCCAAGATATCAGTACCAATATTTTGCCTCCAGCACAATATCAGATGCAAGAGGTAAAACATCTGCGTTCCCAAGTTAAACTGCTAGTCAGTCTAATTATAGGTATAGTTACTGTATTCGGTGGTAGTTTTGCGTGGATAAATTATCAAATACAGCAATCACACCAACAAACCATCCAAGAGCTTCAAACCCAGATGAAAATCATGGAAGCTAATCGCGATCGCCGTTAGAGACTTTCAATACTGCCAAGGGTTAAAGCCATTACTGAATCGGTGTTCTAGTAGGCAGAACCAATTGACCAGGGACAAGACGGTGAGTTCCATTAATAATCACTTGATCACCAGTTTGAAGAGTACCACGAACTAGAACACGATCGCCGGTGTTATGCAAAATTTCTACATCCCGTTGTTCGACTCGGAAAGACTGGTTACTTGCAGTAGCAAAGGATTCGGATTTATCAGATTCACCTAAAACATAGCATGACCATAAACCCCGCACTCCCTTTACTAAAGCTGTAGTTGGCAACCAGTATCCAGCATCAGAGATAGTTTCAGTGAGTTGCAACCTCGCAACCTGACCAGGGGAAACTTTCCCTACCGCTTGGGAATTTAGTGTCAGGACAACTGTAGTAGTGCGGGTATTGGGGTCTAATTCCGGCAAAATTGATAAAACTCTAGTGCTATAGTTATTTTCTCCAATTGTTACTGGTAAAGTTCTGCCTATTTTCAGTTTGTTTGCAGCAGTTACTGGGACACCAATACGAGCTTCCAATACTCCATCTTCTACCAAGCGGAACACAGGGTTACCCACAGCCACTACAGTTCCTTCATCAACTAAACGGGCAGAAATTTTTCCAGTGAAGGGAGCTAGTAGGGTACTTTTTTCCAGTTCAATTTTCAGGGAAGCGATGCTGGCATCCAGTTGCTCTATAGATGCTTTTTGGGCTTCAATACGTTCCCCACGGGTTCCAGCAAGTAACTCGTCTAATTGACTTTGGGCTTCATCCAGTCTAGCTTGCAAAGCACTAACATTAGTAATCGCTTCATCTAGTTGCTCTTGAGAAATAGCACCTTGGGAGAATAATTCTTGCCGCCTGCGACTTTTATTACTAGCCAGTCGGAGTTGCGATCGCAAATTTCTCACAGTTGCTCGTGCAGCAGCAATAGTTTGAGAACGGGCACCAGCTTGCAATTCTTTCAATTGGGCGACAAGTTGAGCCCGCTTAGCAAGTAATTCTCTCTGTTGGGCTTTCAGGCTTTTGGTAGAAAGAGATGCCAGTAATGTACCTGCTTTTACCCTATTACCTTCATCCACAAAAATCTGTTCTAATTTACCCGAGCGTTCAAAGCCAAAGGAACTACTGCGACGAGGAACCACTGTCCCGGTGTAGAAACGGTTTACTTGGTATGTATTTACTGACTGCACCTGTTGTGTCTGCACGGGAAGGATTCTTGCTAAAGCAGTGGTTTTTAACTTTGATTTTTTTCCAACTTCGTCGGCTCGAACCAGAGAGACATTTCTCAGCAAATTACGACCGGGTGGAGTGAATATAAAAACCAACAAAACCGCCGATAATAACAAAGTTACTCGCCATAATAGGCCTGATTTATAAATTGGTCGTTGTTTACCAACAAAATTGTCGGGAATTTTCTCCCCCTCAACGGTAGGATGGTGTTTACTTAACTGAGATAACCCGTCCGCGACCTCCCACACGCCCATATCAGTTTTTGTACCTTTCGGCTTCTGCGGTATATTTGGGTCGTTATTGGGTGTGAATAAAACTGTTTCTGACTCTGACTCTGTTACAGGATGAGGATTGTAATTGTCAGTGATTCTGTTTGCAGCAGATGAATTTTGGTTTTGGGTTAATTTGTCATTATTCATAAAGGCCTCGCGGGAGAATGAAAACCCAGGTTTTGAAGACCTGGGAGGAAAGGCGACACGGAGCAATAAATTACTCCGTGGGTATTTGTTAGGAACTTGTACTTATTCATGTCGTCGAGTGCTATAATTGGATGAGTATTTACAAGATTGAAATGCAAACTATATCTGTAAAATGCAAGCTTCAAGTCCCCATAGATTTGCGTCAAGAAATTGATTTGACTTTGCTCCGGTTTGCTGACGCTTGTAACCAGATATATAAACTTGCAAGACGTGAGAATTGTTGGAATACTACTAAGCTTCACCACAAGGTTTATAAGCCAGTTAAAGAGTCTACGGGCTTGAAAGCTAACCATGTTTGTCAAGCTATTCGTCGTGTAATTGGTAACGCCAAAGCGGTTAAACAAGTCCATAAGTTCCGACCAACTTCTTTGAATTTGGATATTAGAACTTTTCAATACATTGAAGATTTGCAGACTGTTGGCGTTACTTTGATGTGTGGTCGTAAAAAGTTTAAATTGTCGATTGGTAATTATCAAAGAGCATTGCTTAAAGGACAATCTCCAACAGCAGCAATTTTGAACAAAACTAAGCGCGGTGACTATTACATCAATATGTGTGTTGACTTGCCCACGGACCCAACAGGTAAGACACCCAAGGTAATTGGAGTCGATTTGGGTAGACGCGACATCGCGACAACATCTACTGGTAAATCTTGGAGTGGTGGAAAGATTCAAGCTACTCGTGACCGTTACAGCAAGGTCAGAGCGAATATTCAATCCAAACGCACTCGCAGTTCTAGGCGAATGTTGAGAAGGCTTTCTAGGAGAGAACAACGTTTCCAAAAGTGGCTTAATCACCCTTACGGGTTCGCCAGTCGCTTCAAGTCGAGGAACCCGCCCAACGCGCTGGCTCACAATATTTCTAAGCAACTTGTTCAAGATGCAAAAAGCAGTAATGCTGCGCTGGCTTTTGAGGACTTGACTAATATTCGTCAATCTCTCAATCAAAAGCGACGCAGTAAGACGGAACGACGTAGAACTAACAATTGGGCATTTTATCAACTCCGGATGTTTGTTGATTACAAAGCTCGCATTGCTGGTATTGGGGTTGTTTTTGTTCCACCCGCCTACACTTCTGCTACCTGTTCGCGCTGTCACCACGTCCACCCTACAAAAGGGAAGTCGTATCGCAATGGGAAAAAGTATAAGTGTGGTAATTGTGGTTTTGAACATGATGCTGATATAAATGCTGCGCTTAACATTGCAGCTTTGGGGTTGTCCGTAATCCAGCCCGAAAGTCTGAAGATAAGTTGCCAGTTGGAAGGACAGTTGAATCTGTTTCCAACTAGTTTCTTTGAATTAGGCTGAAGCCCCGTGTCTTTAGACCGGGGTTGCTTACATCGCTCGCCTTTCTCCTGGAGAATATCTAACCATTGCTAATGAACCCCAACGCATCATTAATAAGTAAGCGCAAGGAACAAAGAACAGCGCCAATAAAGTAGCACCACCAACTCCACCAGCAATGCAAATGGCTAGAGGGGGCCAGAATTCTCCTCCATCAAGGAGCAAAGGTACAAACCCTGCTACAGTAGTGATAGTGGTAGTCAGAATATGGCGAGTCGAACGAACTACAACCAAGCGTATTGCTTTGCTATCGCCTTTACTTGCTTGGGAGTCAGCTCGTAGGGCAGCAAGAATGACAATGGAGTCATTAATAGCAACACCGACAAGACCAATTGTGCCTAAAATTGCCATGAAGCCCAATGGATAACCGAACATCCACAGAGAATACAACCCCAGTCCGATAGAGCACATACCTACTATAGCAATGATAAAAGCTGATTTAAAGGAAGCAATAGATAACACTAAAATAGCTAACATTAATACTAGTAAAATACCCACTGTCGATATTAACTTACCTACTGTCTGATTGCGTTCAGCAGATTCGCCACCAAATTCCATCCTATAACCGATGGGCAGTTGGAAATCGCTATGCAGAAGTTGCTGTTTAAAGTCAGTTAATACTTTTGCAGGTAGAACTCCAGCAGTGATAAAACCTTGAACGCTGTTAACTCGTTTACCATCCCGTCGCGTAATTGTGGCGAGTTCGGGAACCAATTGGATTTTAGCAACATTGGATAAGGGAACTGCAGGAGCATTTTTACTTTTTGTAGTTGGAAGTAGGTTCAGGGAGGCAATTTGGTCGAGGTTAGCGCGAGTTTGATTAGATAAGCGCACTCGTACTGGTAATTCTTCTGTGTCTTCTAAAATAGAACCTCCCAAAGTTCCTTCCAGATTTCCATTGAGTTGTTGAGCAATTTCTGTGTTGTTCAGTCCTGTGAGTCGGGCTTGTTCTTCATCCAAACTCAAACCTAATTTGGGTAAAGCTTCACCTAAACTAGTCCTGGGATGAGTCACATCGGCAATTTCAGCCAATCTTGCCTGAGCTTGTTTTCCTAACTCTGACAAAATATCTAGATTTGGACCATAGATACGTAATTCAATTGGTGCAGCAATATATGGTCCCTGTTCTAATTGTCTAACTAACACTCTAACTAAGGGAAAAGCTTGATCTAATTCCTCTTGTAAAATCCGAATTTGCTGACGACTGTTTTGGGATGAATCGAGTTGAACTAAGGCTTGGGCATAATTAGGTGAATTTTTTCGTATCTGCTGTATGTTGTAGTAGAAAGAAGGGGCATTTCTACCAAAAAACCAATGCACATTAACCACTTCTGGGTGACTAAGAAGAATTTTCCTTGCTTCTACTGCAACTGACTCAGTTTCTTGTAAGGAAGCGGAAGCAGGTAATTCCAACTCAATATGAAACTGGTCTCGTTCTGCTGGAGGAAAAAACTGTTCTGGAATATCCGAAGCCATCAAAAAACCAGTTATTGGTAAAATCAGAGCCAGTAATACCCCCAGCAATGGTTGTACCAAAATATAATCTAGACAGCGTTGATAAAGTCGTGTTAAAGCTGGTTGGGAAAAGCCTATATTCCACCATCTCCTTTGGGGAGTAGTAACAACATTACCTTTACTTTGGGGGTTAGACATTAAACCCATCAAAGCGGGTACTACTGTTAAGGAAAGCAGCAAAGAACAGAACAGGGCTAAGATAACACAT
>NZ_FYBH01000272.1 GCF_900185595.1 Calothrix rhizosoleniae SC01 | reverse complement strand
CAGTTATTACTTGCACGTATTCCTATAAGGTGCTGATGTTTACAAAATATGAAGATTTATCAATAAGTGTGAAGACTGAGAGGCTAAAATTTTACTAAGTTTTATTTTAAAATTTCAGCGAAAAAGTTACCATATTTGAATAGTCTAATACTGAGATTTAATGAACACAAGTAATGTTGTGTATCCAGGAATAAATTCAATTCTATTAAACTTAATATTTCCAGATTATTTATAATAATTAATCATCAGTATATTAACAAATATGAATCAATCAATTAAAAATTCAGAAAATACTCAATTTTCTAACGTTATGCCAGTGTGGAAATTTTGTACATTATACCTTTTTACAGGAGGATTATATCAACTTCCCTGGGCACATAAGCAATGGAAAATGTTCAAGGAGAGGGAAACTTTAAATCTTAGTGCTTGGTTTCGTGCTTGGTTTTTCCCTTTTTATTTATATAGTTTGGCACAAAAGGCTTTTGCGATCGCAGAGGAGCAAGGTTATAGAGAAAAACATTCACCGTTTTGGGTGACTCTTGTTTATTGGATCTTTCTGGTATTACAAACATTACCCAGTGTTTGGGGGTTAATATCGATTTTTGCGATTCTGCCTTTAATAACTGTTTTAAAAGCCATGAATTATTACTGGGAACAGCAACAACCAGATTTACCAATTCAGGAATCTTTTACGGGTAGGGAAATTGTCTGGATTATAATAGGAGTAATTTTATGGCTATTCATAATTATTGGTTTGTTAACTGAAAGCTAGAAGTATTCATAATATATTTTATTTTTGTATATTTGAAATAATTCAATAAGATTAATCTAGATATAGCATTACCAAAGCACGTTAGAATATTTTTGAATACTGAAACCTATGAACAGTAAACTTATTACTTGTTACTTATTACCTGCACGTAGCGCTATAAAATATGGCGGAAATATAATAACCAGTTTTGATTCTATAGGTAGATAAATAAATATACGATAAAATAATTGATATTAGCATGAGCTATTGTTTAAACCCCCTTTGCAGCAAACCCCAAAATCCTACTGATGCTAATTTTTGTCTCAGTTGTGGTTCTAAACTATTACTAAAAGAAAGATATCGCGCCCTGAGTCAACTAGGCGAAGGTGGCTTTGGCAAAACCTATCGTGCTATCGATGAAGATAGAATGAATGAGCCTTGTGTCATCAAGCAATTTTTACCTGCACCAGAAATTCAAGGTAATTCCCAAGCCTTAAAAAAAGCAATTGAATTATTTAACCAAGAAGCAGTTAGATTATATGAATTAGGCAAGCATAATCGGATTCCGGGGATGTTGGCTTATTTTGAACAAGACAAACGTCTATATTTATTACAGGAGTTTGTGGATGGGAATAATTTATTACAAGAATTAGAACGGCACGGAGTTTATAATGAAGGCCAAATTTGGCAGATTTTGACGGATTTATTGCCAGTATTAAAATACATTCACGAACATAGTGTAATTCATCGAGACATTAAGCCAGAAAATATTATTCTCCGTCAAAGCGATCACGCTTTGGTAATAATTGATTTTGGAGTATCAAAACAAGCTAGCGGTACAGTACTTTCCGGGAATCGAGGCACTATGGCTGGTACGCCAGGATATGCCCCAGATGAACAGATTCGTTTTGGAGAAGCATATAATGCCAGTGACCTCTATGCATTAGGTGCTACATGCGTTCACTTACTTACCGGTTTACACCCCACCACCCTATACAGTCCTTGGGAAGCTCGGTGGTTATGGTCAGAACATCTGCAAAAAACAGGCAGTTCTGTTAGTAGTAAACTGGAGTCAATTTTAGATAAACTACTCAAAGATAGGGTTAGCGATCGCTATCAATCTGTGGATGATGTATTAGCAGACATAGAATTCAGCACCTCTGCATCTTCTACTCCTACAGTCATTCCATCCAAATCATCAAACACAATTCCCTCCACAATCATAAACACTCCCCCACAGCAATATCAATCCCCTCCAACAACCCCAAGTGGGCAAAAATGGCAATGCATTCACACCCTCACCAGCCATGTCGCCGCAGTCCGCTCTGTGACTATTAGTACCGATGGTGAAACCCTAGCTAGTGGCAGTGATGATAATACAATTAAGATTTGGCAACTACATAAAGGCAATTTAGTCAATACCCTCACCTCTCCATCAGGCTTATTTAAACGAGAAGGAACCTGGTTTACTGACATTGCTTTTAGTCGTGATGGTCAAAATTTAGCCAGTGGTAGTTTAGACAAAAACATCAAAATTTGGGATTGGCGGGGTAGCAAAGTTATTCGCAGTCAAAAAGCCCATAGTGATTCAGTATATGCGATCGCTTTTAGTCCCGATGGACAAACCCTAGTTAGCGGTAGTCGCAATAACACAATTAGACTGTGGAAATTACCATTATTACAGCAAAATCGCAGTCTCAACGGACACACTAACTCTATTTCTAGTCTCGCCATTAGTCGGGATGGTCAAATTCTAGTTAGTGGTAGCCGGGATAATACAGTTAAAGTTTGGAACTTATTAACTGGTAATCTCATACGTACATTTACTGGACATCAAGATTGGATATATGGGGTTGCTATCACTCCAGATGGTCAAAGTGTTGCTAGTGGTAGCCGTGATAAAACCATTCAACTTTGGCATCCAGACACGGGAAATGTGGTTCGTTCCTTTATTGGACATACAGATTGGGTGACAGCAGTGGTAATTAGCCCCCAAGGGGATTTACTGGTTAGTGGTAGTCGTGACAAGACAATTAAATTGTGGAACCTGGAGAATGGGCAATTAATTGATACCCTCATCGGGCATTTAGAATTAATTCATTCCCTTGATATTAGTCCTGATGGTAAGACTATTGTTAGTAGTAGTAATGACGGAGCGATAAAAATTTGGCAGTGTAATTACTGGTATTAATTGTACCTAACTTAGATGAAAACGGCTTTATTTTTCTATTACACAAACAACACAAGTAGATGTGGAAAATACTAAGTACAAATCATAGTGTTGAGAGATAAAATAAAACAATTTCAAGCCAAAATTATAGCAACTCCAAAAAATAATTTTAGGAAACAAAAAATAATGAGCCAATCTGTAAACCTTCAGGAGATGGCGATTACTATCGCTGTGCAAAAAAATAATCCCACAATTTTAGCCCCAGATTTTCTTAAATATACTGGTATTGTTCCTAGTGAATGGGAATTGGCGAGGGAACCTGTAAGAAATAATTCTGTTGCTCAAGTTACGTTCCAAAATGGCATTAGCATTGTTTCCCAATTTAATAGAATTATATTCTCAGAAGTAATTGCTACCAAAGAACCTCAAGATATTGAAGTTAACACTATAGCTCGTAGATATGTAGAGAAGTTATCCCAAGCTCAGTATCAAGGAATTGGTATAAATTTTGGCGGATATGTCCTCTTTGCTCAGTCAGAACAAGCATCCCGTGATTTTATCTTGAACAACTTACTACAACCTGGTCCCTGGAGTGAGTTTGGTAATGCACCAGTACAAGCTGCAATGAAGTTTTCCTACACTTTGGAAGGAAAACAACTCAATTTAGAAGTGAATCAAGCTGCAATTAAATTTCCGGATAAAAAGTTAGTCCCAGCAGTTTTATTTTCCGGTAACTTTAATTATTCACTTTCTAAAGAGGGTGAGAATAATCAAGTTGACAATATTGTGAAAGCGATCGCAGGGTGGCAAACTGATTTAGATACATATAAAGAAGTTGTCAATACCAAATTTTTCAACCCCGAAACTTCCTCAGATAGTTATGAAGTGAAAATTGCTTCAGACAATTCTCTGGTTTTCCCTAATTAAGTAGTTTGATATATTTAGAGAATATTTAGAACAGACCAAAAAACAAATTATTCCGTAGGGGCACGGCATCAACAATCTATAGGATTATAGAATAATCTCACCCACGCCGTGCCCTTTGTCTGGTTAACATAGATTGCATCAGTCATAATCATCATTCAGAATCAAATAATCCCAATTCAAATAATATTTGCGACACATAAATTATTTGTCAGGGCACGGCAGCAGTAAAATAATTTATATATTAAAAGATTGTTGATGTTCCCTACCCATCTCTCCCATTATTCGTTCAAAGCGGTAAAAATACTTGAAAAACGTAATATTTGAAAATTTTTTTGATCGCTCAACTCCTTTAGCGTAACGGAGGGTAAAAAAGAGTGTAGAGGGCTATAGGGCTAGAGTGTAAAGGGCTACTTAAGAGTCTTCGGCGCGGCAACACATACAACCCGCAGCCCGATATAGCTGTAATCGTAGCCTGGGTCGTAGAGGTCGCGGAAGGCGGAGCGGCAGTTCTCTGGATCGTTGACCCACGAACCACCCCGCAGCACACAAGAATGATTCTCATTTTTACTGGCTACCCATGCGCTATCATCTATGGGCGCACCTTCATAGTTATCATGGAAGTGGTCAGCACACCATTCCAAGACATTCCCATGCATATCATACAAACCAAAGGCATTAGGTGGAAATTGTCCTACAGGGGTGGTTGTTTCCCGGTATTCTCCTTCAGATTCCTCAGCAAAAGTTTTACTGGCAATATAATTAGCTAAATCAGCAGTAATAGTCTCACCAAAATGAAAAGGTGTAGTAGTTCCAGCACGACAAGCATATTCCCATTCTGCTTCACTGGGAAGGCGATATTGTCTGCCTGTATACTGGGAAAGGCGATCGCAAAATTCCACTGCATCATACCAAGAAACTCTATCTACAGGGTGATTATCTCCTTTAAAATGAGAAGGTTCTGCTTTTAAAGCTTGGTTTACTTTGGGTAATGCTGCAACTGCTTTCCACTGTGCCTGTGTCACAGGATATTTACCCATGAAGAAAGTTTTAACAGTTACTTGATGTTGTGGTTTTTCTCTTCTAAACCTATCCCAATCAAATTTCTCAACCAGCCTTTCTACTTCCTCATCTTCCGTACCCATCATAAATTTACCACTAGGAATAGCAACCAAGTCCAAACCCACACCATTACCCAAATTCTCAGTAAAATATGCAGCTTGATTCTGTTCTCGTTGAATTTCCTGTCCTTGGTTATTAACGGTGACAACATCAAATTCACACAGTGGTAGAGGTGACTGTATTCCACACACCATCAATCTGCGGACAAAATTTGGGAAAATATCTTTAGTATTAGCAGAATAATTCAAACACCATAAGTTAGGTAAATGTCCTGTAATCTGATGTCCACCAAGAACTTCCCGAATCGTGGCTTGTATTCTTAAACTAAAACTTCCCTTAGAGTAATGTAACCACAATCTATCAATAGTATGGAGTTCTTCACAGGGAAAGTTTTTAATGGACTCAACATCAAAATTACCAGCACTTTCCCGATTAGCCACCTTGAGCATAATTTGCGCTGTTTCCTCATCAGCTTGTTCCCATGCCTCAGTTGCAAGGTAATTAACCAGTTTGGTATATGCTGTGGAAATCTTAGCTCTAATGACTCGAATACCTTTTCTGTCTAGATTGCTGGTATTACTTCCTCCAATAGTCCAACATTCTAATTGCTGATATTCTGTTCTCGCTACAATTTCTTGAGTTTCCTGAACAGTAGGCAGTCTGTAATAATAGATATTCTCAGTATCTTCATTATTGGTAATTAACAATGAAACATTGCCATTCAACCAAGTACAAAACTGAATTGCATTCTGATAACTAATGCCAGTAATTGGTCTTTTGGCACTTCCAGATGGAAAGTGGAACTGTGAATTTAATTGCTCGTTAACAAAAAGTTGATATTCCGCACAATTAATATAACTGCGGTCAATGGAAATATTATCATCAATCACCAATAAACGATTCAATCTGCGAGATAAACTCACTTGTGCTGCCATTGTTGCAATCTCAGATTCACTAGATTCTAAACCTGATACCAGAATTTCTTCTAATTGGCGCTGAGTTGCCCTTTCTACCTTTTGTTTACCACCTTCTTGTAGACAATCATAAGCCAAACTTAATGAAGCAACGGTGGGTTCTTGCAGCGCACATTGAACAAGTTTTGTATTATCCTGACTTTGGGCAGCATAAAGGCGAATAGTTTCTGCCCAACTAGAATTGAGGAAATGTTGAATTAATATATTTTCCTGATTTTTATCTGCTTGAATTAACTTTTTCAATTCAACAGCAGCTAAATATTCTTGAAAACTTAAATGAGCAAACTCGTAACTGCCTATTTCCTTTTCTACAATTAAACCCACATTATTTTTAATAATTTCCAGCCATTCTTTCACAGTCAATTGATTGGTAGATACTTTTTTTAACTCCTCTTGAATTAATGATTGAGCTTCTGGGGAAGTAAATTTTTGATTTCCCTTTTGCATCAAATCAAGTGCTAGTTTCTGCAACAGTAATTGGTTTTGTTCTGCTATTAGGGGTAAGTTGAGTTTCTTGGCATAAATTCGCCTACCCAACAAAACATCACAAATTTCCTTGTAAAGTTCTACCCTTCTCCCTGGTAGTGCATTTCCCAAATAGTGAACAGTTGCAATCATTGTCACCAGCAAAGGATTACTTGCCATTTTCCGAATCGCTGGATTCTGAAGTAGTGCTTCAATCAAATCCTTTGCTTTCTCTTCCGCCTCCTGTCGCACTGCTGGAGTATTGCGCCTTTGCTGGTTAACCTCAGTTTGCTCATACCATTTGTGAATAAATCCCTTCATCTGAGCCAAGGAGAAAGGCTGCACTGCTAATACCCTATCCACCTGTTCCCCTAAAATCTCCCTTTGATAACCGTGGGGACGGGATGTGAGAATAAAAGTAGCCTGGGAGTAATTTCTCATTTGTTCGCTCACCCATCGGCTCACCTGGGAGCGTTCACTCTTCTTGGTAACTTCATCCAATCCATCCAACATTACCAAGCACTTACCATTGTTTAAACGTGACTCAAACCAATTGGGTGGTGGGTTGAGTTTCTTAGACGAAGGTAAACGTTTAACTTCTTCTCGAATTAGTTCGCTGAGACTGGGAGGTTTTTGTTTGATGAGTTGCTCGCGTACATCCCTTAACCGTAATAATACAGGGATGAAATTGGGTGCTTGAGCTTTGTTTTTATCCTTGCGGTGGCTTCTTTTGGCATAGGTGAGGGTAATATGTTGCAGAAGAGTAGTTTTACCCGAACCTGGTGGGGCAAGAATTACGATACATCGGTCATGACCAATTTTCCCAGAACTCTTGGCTAAAAAATGCCAAATTTCCCCACTCTTTTGTGACTCTGCTAATCTTGGTTTTAAAGCCGGTTTAACATCTGTGATAATTCCCCCAGCAACATTTCGGGGAACAGAACTGGCGACTTTGAGGGGAACAAACACATCCTCTAGATTTAATGCAGATAAGCCAATATTGAATCCTTCAGTTTTCAACTTCAGGCATTTATCTATCAAACTGCGGTAATACTTATCTTGAAAACCAGACGCTATCCACCGTAGTTTATCTGGTAAAGTATCAGCTTGTTTCAGTAAAGACTTGGCTGAATTTTTCCCCCGTTCATTAACCCCTTTCTCCAGCTCTTCCATAAAGCCAGTACTGAACTTTGCCCACAAAGACAAACCAGCCGTAACCATTGATGATACTACAGCTTCCTTCCATTGTTGAGTGAACACAAAATGACCTGTTGCAGCTCCTCCAATACCCGTAGGGAACCATTTGATCAAATCCTTCAGCCATTTAGGTGTTTGCTGCATTGTTCAAGAAGAGGCAGGGGAGCAGGGAGCAGGGAGCAGGGAGTAGGAAGCAGGGGGCAGGGGGCAGGGAGTGGGGGAGATAATGGGTAAGGTGGGCACTGCCCACCCTACGAAACTCTGCTAAAATCCAAAATCCAAAATCTAAAATTGTCAATTCTTAATCCCAGTACTAGCAACCCCCTGAATAAACTGACGTTGACCCAAAAGAAATAGAATTAATACTGGGATAGTGGTAATAATAACTGCTGCCATTAACAAAGACCAGTTATTAGTGTATAACTCCTGAAATCCCGCCAATGCTAATTGTACTGTCCTTAATTCCGGTCGCGTCGTAAAAACCAAGGGCTTAAATAAATCGTTCCATTCACCAATGAAAGTGAACAAAAATAATGTCAACAAAGCAGGACGTGACAAAGGTAACATGATTCGCCATAAAATTTGTAGCCGAGTAGCTCCATCTATGGCTGCGGCTTCCTCTAACTCTACAGGAATCGTTTGAAAATATTGTTTAAGTAAGAAAATCCCGAAACCATTCGCCGCAGTCGGTAAAATAATTGCCCAGTAAGTATTAATTAAATGTCCCCATTTCAATACCAAAAAAATAGGGATTACCAACATTTGAAAGGGAATGACCAAAGTTGCCAAGATAATTAATAACAGTCCTTGCTTTCCCCAAAATTTTAATCTTGCTAAAGCATAGCCAGCTAATGCCGAAGTGATTATTTGTAACGCCGTAACTGCCAGAGCAACTAAAGTAGAATTGGCAAATGCTAGTAAAAACTTACCCCTTTGCCAAGCATCCCCATAATTAGCCAAAGACAATCCATCAGTTCCCTTTTGTGTCAGGGATGTAAAGAGCACCACCACTAATGGTAGTAAGACAATCCCCATCCCTAAAACTAAAATGGCAATGCTCAACCATAGAGAATATTTAGGCTGCCAATTAGATTTAAATATGAATCCCATCAAATCATTATATTGTTTAACACTAGAGTATTTAGTTGTGTCTTGAATCCTAGCAGCATGGTTGTATTGTACAATCAAGTGCGTTCTATCGGAGAGTCATAGACGCTCTGGAGTATTATGAAACGGAGATTGCAAGCAAATATGAGCAATTGTGATTAATTGTTAGCTTTTTGACTACTGTTAATTAACCCCCACAAAGGCTAATCTATTACATAGTGATTTATTAAGTTAGATTAAACCAGTGTAGCTGATACCAGGACTAAAACCCTTGTAAAAGCTATTTATCTCAGTTGAGGATGAAAGGATGAAGTCAAAGGTTGTTCATCGGATAACACCAACCCCTAAATTTAACCCACGGATCGAATGTTGTGGCGGTGCATCCTTGTTTCTACTCTCTGAATTTATCCTCAGGGTTGGCTTCATGAATTCATACTTTCCATATCTTGCAGATTCTTAGTTTTGTCAGTCTAGGAACTGTAAACAAACGTTGTCCTTAGTTTAGAGGATAAATGAAACGTTTAGTTTTAGATAATTGATAACATCCAGGAGTAAATATTGACGATGCAGCAGCTTGTTACTCAACCTAAAATTGATTTTTCCAGCGAAATATATAAAGATGCTTACAGTCGCATTAATGCAATCGTAATTGAAGGGGAACAAGAAGCCCATGAAAATTACATCAAACTGGCTGAACTGCTGCCCGCAGATAAGGAACAATTGATTCGCTTATCTAAAATGGAGAATCGCCACAAGAAAGGTTTTGAAGCTTGTGGACGTAACTTGCAAGTCACCCCTGACATGAAATTTGCCCAGGATTTTTTCGCTGGCTTGCATGAAAACTTCCAAGCAGCAGCCGCAGAAGGCAAAGTAGTTACTTGCTTGCTAATTCAATCTTTAATTATCGAATGTTTTGCGATCGCTGCATACAACATCTACATCCCTGTCGCCGATGATTTTGCACGTAAAATTACGGAAGGTGTTGTTAAAGAAGAATACAGCCATTTAAACTTTGGGGAAGTATGGTTAAATGAACACTTTGAGTCATCAAAAGCTGAATTAGAAGCAGCAAACCGTGAAAATCTTCCCATTGTCTGGAGAATGCTGAATGAAGTGGAAAAAGACGCGGAAATTTTGGCAATGGAAAAAGAAGCTTTGATAGAAGATTTTATGATTCAATACGGAGAAGCTTTAAGTAATATCGGCTTTTCTACCCGTGACATTATGCGTCTATCGGTATATGGACTGAGGTGATGAGGTGATGGGGGAAGCAGGGAAGGAGTGAAAGAGGGAAGGAGGGAAGGAGGGAAGGAGGGAAAGAGAAAAAATCCTAAGTTTACAGTAGGCATTTCCACAACTGTAGAGGCACATCCTCTAAACTCCACTCCCTCACTCCCCCACTCCCTCACTCTTTCACTCTCCCACTCCTCCACTCTCCTACTCTCCCATTCCCTCGTTCCTAGCTTTTCTTACCCTTTGTGTAGTATTTTTAAGATTTAGTAATACCTTAACCCGAATTACCTGCCAGCTTTTATAGAAGCACACGCTTAACAAATATAGTTCATGTTTGGTCTTATAGGACATCTGACGAGTTTACAACACGCTCAACTAGTAGCCAGAGAATTGGGATATCCCGAATATGCCGATCAAGGGCTAGATTTTTGGTGCAGTGCCCCACCGCAAATAGTAGATAGCATTAGTGTTACTAGTGTTACAGGGCAAAAAATTGAAGGTCGTTATGTGGAATCCTGCTTTTTACCAGAAATGCTAGCGAACAGGAGAATTAAAACCGCAACTCGCAAAATTTTGAATGCTATGGCTCATGCCCAAAAGAATGGCATTAATATCACAGCTTTAGGTGGTTTTTCCTCAATTATTTTTGAGAATTTTAACTTAAATAAATTTCCACAAGTTCGTAACATTAAACTAGAATTTGAACGCTTCACTACGGGTAACACTCATACGGCATACATTATTTGTCGACAAGTAGAGCAAGCATCACAGCAAGTAGGAATTGACCTGTCTCAAGCTACTGTGGCAATTTGTGGAGCAACAGGTGACATTGGTAGTGCAGTTTGTCGCTGGCTGGATAAAAAAACAGATGTCCAAGATTTGTTGTTAATTGCTCGTAACCAAGACCGATTGCAAGAATTACAAGCAGAACTAGGGCGTGGCAAAATTATGGCATTGGAAACAGCTTTACCCCTGGCTGATATAGTGGTTTGGGTTGCCAGTATGCCTAAGGGTTTAGAAATAGACACACAAACTTTTAAGAAACCTTGCCTATTAATCGATGGTGGTTATCCCAAAAACCTAGCAACTAAACTTCAGAATCCCGATATTCATGTGCTAAATGGTGGCATTGTGGAACATTCATTAGATATTGAATGGAAAATTATGCAAATTGTTAATATGGATGTACCAGCGCGACAATTGTTCGCTTGTTTTGCTGAATCTATGTTGCTGGAATTTGAGAAGTTATACACTAACTTTTCTTGGGGGCGAAATCAGATTACCGTAGACAAAATGGAGCAGATTGGTCAAATTTCAGTAAAACATGGATTTAGGCCACTGCTGGTTTAATAAGTTTTAAGTTGTGAGGTGTGAGCCATGAGTTTTAAAATCTAGAGGTTTTCATCATTCATTCACTCATAACTAACAACTCCTAAACTTTACATTCAATACAAAATAAATCTTAAGATGGCAACTACTGAGCGTAAACCGCTACTGTTAGATTTTGAAAAGCCACTGGCAGAATTAGCAAACCGAATTGAACAAATTCGTGAACTTGCAGAAGAAAATGGTGTTGATGTCTCTGGTCAAATTCGCCAGTTGGAAACTCGTGCGATGCAACTGCGCGAGGAAATTTTTACTAGCTTATCTCCCTCCCAGAAATTACAGGTAGCTCGTCATCCCCGTCGCCCCAGTACTCTTGACTATATTCAAGCAATTAGTGATGAATGGATAGAGTTACATGGCGATCGCTGTGGTGGTGATGACCCAGCGTTGGTAGGTGGTATTGGTCGCTTAGATGGACAGCCAGTAGTGATGTTGGGTCATCAAAAAGGTCGCGATACCAAGGATAATGTGGCTCGTAACTTTGGTATGCCTGCTCCAGGTGGCTACCGCAAAGCTCTCAGGCTAATGGAACACGCCAATAAGTTTGGGATGCCAATTCTTACCTTTATTGATACTCCCGGTGCTTGGGCAGGCATAGAAGCCGAACATAAAGGACAAGGGGAAGCGATCGCTTATAATCTCCGAGAAATGTTCCGTTTTGAAGTGCCTATTATTTGTACCGTGATTGGTGAAGGTGGTTCTGGTGGAGCTTTAGGTATTGGTGTCGGCGATCGCTTACTCATGTTTGAACACGCCGTTTATACCGTCGCTACCCCAGAAGCATGTGCCGCAATTTTATGGAAAGATGCCAGCAAAGCTCCCCAAGCAGCAGTAGCTTTAAAAATTATTTCCCACGATCTCAAAAACCTGGGCATTATTGACCAAATCCTTACAGAACCAGCCGGTGGTGCTCATTCTGATCCCCTGTCAGCAGCAAAAATTCTCAAAGATGCTCTATTAACCAACTTAGAGTTAATCAGGCATTTAACTCCCCAGGAAAGACAGCAACAACGGTATGAAAAATTCCGCAAAATTGGTGTTTTTACCGAAATTTCTCACTCATAACCACAAATATTATTCATTGGCATAATACCAGTGTTATAATTGCCTATGGTATGTAAATATTTCTAACAATCTGAATCAACCATAGGCATTTGCATTTTTGGGAGATAGAAGACTTTAGCGTTGAACGTTCAGCTCGTTTGGGTATCTAAACCAAGCTATCTTGCGAGGGGATATATCACCAGAAAACTAGTAAGAAACGGCGTAAATCAACTATTTAAACAAGGCAAAAAGCTTACATGATAAGTATTTTGTTCTCTGAATATTGACCCAGTGAATATTTTTAATTTTGAATTGGGCGCAGTAGTACTAGTGGCGCATATCCAACGTTAATAACTATAGCCGATAAATATGGATAAGGTAGATGGAGAGCTACCCCTAGGGTATGCCTAGAAAATTGAGATTTCATACAATTATTTGTCAGGCAAATATAACGAATCATTGTTATATCTGACAGCGTGATAGATAATACTACGCCAATTTCGGCAACGCAGTATAGCATCTGTCACGAGCAATCATTCAGGTTTTGAGATGTGCTTCATCAGCGCAAATCTTAAAATCAGAATAGCCATGTGGCAATGGAATTTAAGAACTGCCAAAAAATTGAGAAAACAGCATGAGTGTTGAGCAGAAACGACGTGCCCTAATTACTGGGGCAAGTAGTGGAATTGGAAAAGCGACAGCTCTGGCATTTGCCAAGGCGGGAATAGACATCGCCCTAGTCAGCCGTTCTGTTGATAAATTGACTGCGGTAGCTACAGCTGCCGAGCATGTAGGAGCTACAGTCAAATTATATACTGTGGACTTAGCTTGTCTTGACCAAGTGCAATCAAAAATGCAAGCGATCGCCAGTGATTTTGGGGATATAGATATTTTGGTTAACAATGCTGGTATGGGCTATACCGGCAATTTAAAGGATACCTCCTTGCAGGAATGGCAAAAAGTACTAGATTTAAATATTACCAGCGTTTTCCAGTGTACTATGGGAATCTTACCAGCCATGCGAGCAAGAGGGATGGGAACAGTAATCAATATCTCCTCCGTGGCAGGAAAGCAAGCATTTTCCGGATGGGGAGCTTACTGTGTGAGTAAAGCAGGATTAATTGCCTTTTCCCAAGCATTGGCAGAGGAAGAGCGTAGTCATGGTATTCGCGTAACTACCATTTGTCCTGGAGCGGTAAACACAGAATTTTGGGACACAGAAACAGTGAATGCCGACTTTGATCGTTCCAATATGCTGACCCCAGAAATTGTGGCTCAATCAATTCTCCACGCCGCATTATTACCACAACAAGCAGCGATCGATGAATTGACTATCATGCCCAGTGCAGGGGTTCTATAAGCATCTAGGTGCTAAAAACAGAACATCAATCCCTTTGTATAATCCATCTCTCAAACACAAAAATTCTAGAAAGACTGACATCATGACTATTGCTAGTTCTAACGGTTCTAACGGTTCTAATTCTGCTAAATCCCCTCTAATTACTGAATTACAAGATGCTATTAATGGCACTATACCAGACCGTAATAACCTCAGTGGTAAGCAAGCTGATTTTCACCCACCGATGGAGGAAGGGATGGGAGAAATGCAGGAAGCAGTCAGAACACTATTGTTAGGAGTAGGGGAAGATCCGGAACGGGAAGGATTACTGAAAACACCAGAGCGAGTAGCAAAAGCCATGAGCTTTCTCACCAGTGGTTATAGACAATCTCTGGAAGAATTAGTTAATGGTGCCATCTTTGATGAAGGGAGCAATGAAATGGTACTAGTCCGGGATATAGATGTTTTTAGCCTATGTGAACACCATATGTTGCCTTTTATGGGTAAGGCTCATGTGGCTTATATCCCTAATCAAAAAGTTGTAGGACTGAGTAAACTAGCTCGCATTGTAGAAATGTATTCCCGTCGCCTACAAGTACAAGAGCGACTCACAAGACAAATTGCTGAGGCTGTTCAGACTATTCTCGCCCCCCAAGGTGTTGCTGTTGTCATTGAAGCTAGTCATATGTGCATGGTAATGCGTGGAGTACAAAAACCTGGCTCTTGGACTGTTACTAGTGCCATGTTAGGTGTTTTCCAAGAAGAGCAAAAAACTCGGGAAGAGTACTTCAACTTAATCCGCCATCAACCAAGATTTTTCTAAGGTATAAAGGTTGCATGATAGACATAGAGAAGGAAATTAGGTCGAAAAAAGTTACTTTTTGGTTGTTGTCAACTTAAAAGTGATTAAGTTTTTCCTTGGTCAAAATGAAATAGAGCCAGTCCTGATGACAAAATTTCGCCATCAAGGATGAAAATACCTCTTCTCTATCCCCCAACCCCTATTTTCAAATCAGAGACACCGGGTTTTATGCGCTGTAAAATTCAAATTTCCGGATTGAAAATGTTCATAAGCCCGGTTTTTCTGATTCATTTCAGGACTCGGTCGGTATTCTAGATTGAAACTTCATCCTTTAATTTTGCAAATAACTTAGCTACCTTATCTATATCCTTATCACCAGGAGCCCATTCTACTCCACTAGATAAATCAATGCCATGAGGATGTACATAACTAAGGGCATCCAAAATATTATCTGGTGTTAATCCTCCAGCTAAAAACCAAGGCTTGGGAGGGGAAAATTCTTTCAACATTTCCCAGTTTAGGGTTTTACCTGTACCACCCAACTGCTGGGGGTGATACGCATCAAGTAACAAGGTATCTACACAACAACTATAAATCTGTGCTTTTTGCAATGCTTCCCAACTATGTATTCTCAAAGCCTTAATAATTTCCGCATCTGGTAAATAATGACGTAATTGTTGACAAAAAGCTGGAGACTCATCTCCATGTAATTGCACCCCAGTTAATCCAGAGTTAGTTACTATACGAGCAATCTCTTCTGTAATAGTGTTGGCAAAAACACCTATTTTTGCAATCGTTGGTGGTAGTACTTCTACTACTGTCCTAATTTGACTGGGAGTAACGTAACGGGGTGAAGCGGAAACGCAAATAAATCCTAATGCATGGGCACCAAGTTTGGATATTGCTACTCCTTGGCTGGGTTGAGTAATTCCACAAATCTTAATTCGCATTCAAATTTGAAATATTGCCAATGGTTTAATTAGCCTTAATTATTTGTTAATCTTAGCAAGTTATGCCTGGAATTTCACACATATTATTACTGCTGTTGTTGGATTGTGTTAGTAAGTAGTGGTGTAAAATTTAATTTTTATTAAGAGTATGAGCGTAGTGTATAAGTCTACATGCATATACTGATTTGAAGTTATGCGATCACTTCCTAATATTTGAGTCAATCCATTCTGTAAACCAGCATAAGTTCACAATAATTAGTTATATATACTCAAAAACCCACTCTTTATTCATAAAATAAATATTTTTCAGTTTTTATCACCTAATTTATAATAATTTGGTCTGTGTTTACTGTAAATTTCCCATTCAGGAGATAAATTTAATGTCATTAATCTTACTAGCTGCTGCATCTGTTCCCGCAACACCAGAGTGGAACAACACTGTAGGGATAATTATTAGTGTTAGTTGCTTAGTATCTCTACTGCTAACCTTCAAAATCAAGCAGCCTCTAGTTGGTCCCAAGTTACCTTTTTTACCCATCAGTATTCCCGCATTTGTTGCTGCAATGTGCTTTGGTCATGCGATCGGTATTGGTATTGTTTTAGGATTAACTAATATCGGTCGGATCTAGGCTGGAGAATTATATCTAAATAATCGAGGGAATGGGGTGCATCCCAATTATGCCAAAATGCCCTAGGGTGTATTTTCAAACCCCAAAAGCCCTCAGGCTTTAGCCTGGGGCTACATAATCAGACTTTTTATAATATTTCAGATGGTAGCTTAATTTTTGCCGTTCTGTACTAGTAGTTTAATTCCTATCCTCTTCCAATTTCTCTCCTGATTCTTTCAATTGTCAGTTTTCATGGTACTTCACAATAATTGTCTATGCTAGAAATCACAGCTATCTCGTTTACGGAGTTGTAGCACTACCAAAGCACATTAGGACATTTTTGAATGCTGAAACCTATGAACAGTAAACTTATTACTTATTACTTGCGCGTAGCGCTATAGCTCATCATTACTATGGTTTTGTCTGCTTGGGCTGGAAAACATCAGGTGAGATTAGATAGTTTACTAAAGATTAAATAATATAGTTTATTTTGAAATCTAGGAAATATATATGCAAACAAATTGGAAAATAGGTTCTTTATTTGGGATTCCTCTATTTTTAGACCCCTTATGGTTTGTTATTTTAGCACTGGCGACCTTCAACTTTGGTATAGCTTACCAGGAATTGGGAACTATCCTCGCTTGGAGTGCAGGTATAGCCATGGCTCTATTGCTATTTGTTTCCGTGTTGTTGCATGAATTAGGTCATAGTTTAGTAGCCAAAGCCCAAGGTATAAAAGTTAATTCAATTACCCTGTTTTTATTCGGTGGTATTGCTGCCATTGAAGAAGAATCAAAAACACCAGTCAAAGCCTTTCAGGTGGCAATTGCTGGACCTGCGGTTAGTATTGCCCTGTTTGGCTTGCTTTATTTATGCAGTAATCTTTTGCCAGATACTACAATCCTCAGAACAATGGTAGAGAATTTGGCAAAAATAAACTTGGTTTTGGGTTTATTTAACCTGATTCCCGGCTTACCTTTGGATGGTGGACAAGTGTTAAAAGCAGCACTATGGCAGGCTACAGGCGATCGCTTTCAAGCGGTCAGATTAGCAGCCAAAGCAGGGCAAATTTTAGGCTATGTAGCGATCGCTTTTGGATTTTTAGTAGATTATTTGACAGGGGAGCTAGTAACTGGGTTGTGGATTGTCTTGTTGGGGTGGTTTGGGATTCGCAATGCCACTAGATATGACCGTGTAGCAATTTTACAATCAACTTTACTGCAATTAACTGCCGCCGATGTCATGACCCGTAATTTTCGTGTAGTAAATGCAAATTCATCTTTGCGTTCTTTTGCGGATATGTATTTATTAGCAGCAGACCAACCTTCACAGTCTCCAGTTTATTTTGCTGAGTCTGATGGACGTTACCGGGGTTTAGTTACCATTGATGATTTACGTCATGTGGAAAGAAGTAACTGGGAAACCCAAACCTTGCAAACTATTGTCCATCCCCTCACAGAAATCCCCACCGTTAATGAATCAACGGATTTGGCAGATGTTATTAATCAGCTTGAAAGCGAAAATTTACCTCATATTACCGTACTCACTCCCGCCGGTGCAGTAGCAGGTGTAATTGACAGAGGCGATATTGTCCAATCTTTAGCAGTTAAGCTGAACTTACGAATTGCAGATACTGAAATTAAACGTATTAAAACAGAAGGGAACTACCCTCCTGGTTTAGAATTAGGAGCGATAAGCCGAGGGCTTGACGCTTCGCGTAACGCTAAATCCACCAAAAATTAGTTTGAGTCGATGACATTGGAGAATTTATTTTTTGGTGTTCTTTCCCCTAGGTTAAAGGCAATAAGTTCGTAGAAAATAGGCTCTGGTAAGGTGGACTAACTGTGACTGAGACAAACAATAGTGCTTCTGTCCTCCGCGATGCCGATATGTCGCGCCGAGAACTAAGAGATTTAGTGAGAAAACAGCTACAAATGCTGTTGGAAGAAGGGGATTTACGTGGTGCTAAAGCTATTTTAGTTCCCGTACAACCTGTAGATATTGCCGAAGCCATTGAAGGTTTACCTGAAGCTATGCATGGCTTGGCATTTCGCTTACTTTCCAAGAATGAGGCAATTGAGGTTTATGAATATCTGGATTACAGTATCCAGGAACGGCTCATTGGGGAATTACGCAGCCACGATGTCCTAGATATTGTTGATAAGATGTCCCCGGATGATCGGGCTAGGTTGTTTGATGAATTACCAGCAAAAATCGTCAATCGTCTCTTAGACCAACTCAGCCCAGCAGAAAGACAAGCCACAGCCCAGTTATTAGGCTATGAAGCAGGTACGGCTGGGCGGATTATGACACCAGAGTTAATATCCCTGAAAGAAAATTTTACCGTGGCTGATGCTCTAGAAAGAATCCGTAGTTTAGCTAATGCCAGTGAAATTATTTATTACCTCTATATTACTGATGCAGCTCGTCATTTAACCGGGATTGTTTCCCTCAGAGAGTTGGTAGTTTCTCAAGCTAATCGCACAATGGGTGAGATTATGACTCGGGAAGTAGTGTTTGTCAATACATACGCGGATCAAGAAGAAGTAGCTAGGTCGATCCAAAGATATGACTTTTTGGCTGTACCTGTGGTGGATCGAGAACGGCGATTAGTCGGTATTGTTACGGTTGATGATGTAATTGATATTCTCGAAGAGGAAACCACTGAAGATATTTATGCTTTGGGTGGAGGGGTGCAATCTGGAGGTGACAACTACTTTCAAACTGGTTTACTGACTGTCGCTCGCAAGCGAGTTGTCTGGTTACTAGTGTTATTAGTAACTAATACCATTACTGGTACAATTATTAAATCAGAGGAAGCCATTTTACAAAAAGTTGTTACCTTGGCGGCATTTATTCCTTTGCTGACTGGTACTGGTGGTAATGTGGGGGCTCAATCGTCCACGGTGGTAATTCGGGGGATGAATACGGATGAGATTCACTCCTTGGGAACCTTACAGGTGATTGTGCGGGAAGGAATGGCTGGGGCTTTATTAGGGGGAATGCTAGGTTCCATTGCGACTGTTTGGGCTTTCTTTTTGCAAAAAGAGCCAGGAGTAGCGATCGCTGTTGGTTGCAGTCTCATGGCTATTTCAGTTTTAGCTTCTATTTCTGGTTCTGCTTTACCTTTTTTATTCCGTTTTCTACGACTAGATCCAGCTTTGATGTCAGCACCATTTATTACCACAGCAGTAGATGTGGCGGGAGTGTTAATTTATTTCAATTTGGCACGGATAATTCTTAAACTATAGCGCTATAGGCAAGTAATAAATAATAAGTAATAAGTAATAAGTTTACTGCTTATAGATTTGGGCCTTCAACAATATCTTAACTTATATGCGTAGTACTATAAAACCCACAATCGGAAGAATTTTCATGATTGATTGCGGGATATTTTCTTGAGGTAATGGCTTGAGAATTGTCAAGAGTTAAGGGTTAAGAGTTATGAATTAGAAAAAACTATTTTTTCTTTCATTCTATTTTCTTAAAATATCTAACGTTTAATGTGAATTGACTAATGACAACCTGTGAATTAGGTCTACAGCATTTAAAATGGAATTTTTAGATTCGGTTGAAAGCGCTTATTGTACAAGAGTCATTTTTTATTCACCTCAGACATATATCTAATAAAAAATATAAAAATCTGTATTTTATTATAGGCATCTGTATATTTATTGGGATATACCAGATAGAGCTAGAGGTAATAAGGGAGAAGCATATACCATGCAATTGCTAAATATTTCCGAGTTAAAACAAGTCGATAAATTTTGTCAGTTGCAATCGACTTTGCGCGATCGCTGGCAAAGTATTGACGGCTCAGCAAAGAGTGATGTCGATATTTTGGTGATTCCTTCCCTCAGTATCGATCAACGGGAACTCAAAAAAATAGAAGGTTGCGAACATTATGAAGAACGCCTACTATTTGCTTTGATTCGCCTGTGGAATCCCCGTAACAGATTAATTTATGTGACCTCTGTACCTCTGCATCCCAGTATTATTGACTACTATTTACAATTATTGCCCGGTATCCCCTTTTCCCATGCTCGCAATCGTTTGATGCTGCTTTCAACCTATGATGCATCTCTCAAACCCCTCAGCCAAAAAATTTTAGAACGTCCCCGCTTACTTAACCGCATTCGTCAAGCTCTGAGGGTTGATAAATCCTTTATGATCTGCTACAATTCCACAGATTTGGAAGCAGAACTATCTCTGAAATTGGGCGTACCTTTATATGCTGCGGCTCCTGATTTGCAGACTTGGGGCACAAAAAGCGGTAGTAGACAGATATTTGCAGAAAGTGGAGTCCCCCATCCAGATGGTAGCCAGCTGGTTTGGAATCACCAAGATTTGGCGATCGCAGCAGCCAAGTTATGGGAACGCCAACCCACATTAAAGAGGATGGTAGTGAAACTGAATGAGGGAGTTTCCGGAGAAGGTAATGCCCTGTTAGACTTACGAACAATCAACAATTTGGCACCTCCCAATGGATCCCATACTCAAAGAGTAGCCGCTATTAGCGATCGCTTTTCCCATTTGAGCTTCCAAGCCTCCCAGGAGACATGGGAGAACTTTTCCAGCAGAATTTTGGAATTAGGAGCCATTGTCGAAGCATTTGTAGAGGGAGAAATTAAGCGATCGCCTAGTGTTCAAGGTAGAATTACTCCTTTAGGAGAAGTAGAAATACTCTCTACCCATGACCAAATTTTGGGGGGACCAGATGATCAAATTTACCTTGGTTGTAGATTCCCTGCCGATGAATCTTATCGCTTGCAATTACAAGAGTTAGGGTTAAAAATTGGCGAGAAATTGGCAGAGAAGGGAGCCTTAGAGCGATATGGGGTAGATTTTATTACTGTAGAACAGGAAGATGGTACGTGGGATATTCAAGCAATTGAAATTAACTTGCGTAAAGGCGGTACTACCCACCCCTTTATGACCCTCAAATTATTAACTAATGGTCGTTATGATTTAGAAACAGGTTTATTTTGCAGTCAGCAAGGACGACCGAAGTATTACATTGCTACCGATAACCTCCAAAAGGAAAAATATCACGGGTTGCTTCCCAACGACTTAATGGATATTATTGCCCACCACAGACTACACTTTGATACTGGAACGGAGACAGGAACAGTTTTTCATTTAATGGGGTGCCTTTCTCAGTTTGGTAAGTTGGGATTAACCAGTATCGGTGATTCTCCAGAACAAGCAGAAGCAATTTATCACAAGGTGATCACTGTTCTCGATGAAGAAAATTTACAATGCGATCAAGATTTTTCTTCTTTCTCAGAGCATACATTTCCTATGAGTTGGGATGGGAATAGTTGTTAACAGTTATCAGTTATCAGTTATCAGTTCCCAGTTGTATCACCTGGATTTAAATCCTCCACCATACCTCTGATAGCTGTTCACTGATTTAAATACAATGAGTTTGAATCACAAACACTCAAAATGATCTATGACTCAAGCCAAAGCCGAACCCAATTTATACAGCTTTGATGAATTTATCAGCTGGTATCCCGAAAACTCAGAAGTCCGGTACGAACTGCATGATGGAGTAATTATCGAAATGCCCAAGCCAAAGGGGAAACATTCAAATTTAACAGGTTCCCTGATAGAGCAACTATTGATAGTTATTAGGCAAATTGGCAAAGGAAGTATTTGGACTATTCCTAGAGAGTCAATTGTCAAACCCCAACGGGAAAAATCAGGTTATGAACCGGACATTATCGTTTTGAACCAAGAAGTTATTGGGGCGGAATCTCGGTGGGAAAGTGAATCAATTATCCAAAATTCGGATTCAGTCAAATTAATTGTCGAGGTTGTTTCAATTAATTGGCGTGACGATTACTACAATAAACTTCGAGATTATGAAGAAATGGGCATCCAGGAATATTGGATTATTGATTATGCAGCATTGGAGGCGAGAAAGTTTATCGGTAACCCCAAGCAACCTACATTTTTTGTTTGTAATTTGGTTGACGGCGAATATCAGATGACGAGCTTTACGGGAAATACTCCCATTTTGTCCCCAATTTTTCCCCAGTTCAACTTCTCTGCACAGCAGATTTTTAACCTGGCTTTGTAGGACAAGTTTAGTCAGGGGCGTAGATTAAACATCTCTATCCCATTCTCGCGGAGTTGAGGATGAAGACCCTTTTTTTTGATTCAACGCAGAAAGGCGACGATTAATTAATTTTTTAGGTGATTGTGGGCGTGTAAAAGCTTTCCATGCTGTTTTCATCCCTATCAGAATACTACGGGTATTGATATTAACATTCTGGGCTTGCTTCCTCGCACCATCAATACTGCGGTCAACTTGTTTGACAATTTGAGTAGCACTTTTAACGCCTTCGCCAACATCATCACTTAAATCCGTAATTTCTAAACCCGTCATACGAATAGCATCTAAAGTAGGAGGCAGTTCTCGGGAAAGTGTATCAAATAATTTTTCGGCGCTGCGTGCTGCCCTTGCTAACTCTTGGAAAGCAGGTATAGCAGTTACTAACACCGCAGTTAAACTGACGGCGACTAGAAGAATAGATAATCCCAGCCAAAACAGAGGTTCGCTCACAGTTATATTATTTATTCTATTAGTTCTCTATGGCTGGGTTAAGGAATCTACATTTTCCAAGTTATTTTCTTGCTTCAAAGTTTGCTTTTCCCTCTGACTTGCGTCTACACCAGCTGCAATGGCTAATTGTAGTCTTTCTATAGTTTCACCCAAATTTAAGCGGGTATGATGATAAATACGGTCAGCCTGAATATGCAGACTTGTTGATAAATCTTCTGCAACTTCAGGGATAGCATTAGCTGATTTTTGCAACAGTTTACGTGTTTCCCGCCCTTTGCGTGGAGCTATAAGTAATCCTGTCAATGTACCAATGGCTGTCCCCAGCATTAAGCCGCCAATAAATACTCCAGAACCTTTGTTAGACATTTTGTACTTTCCCTCCTTACAACTATTGTATAGGTTTGTTATGGCTTGCAGGTTTCACAAAATTTTACCTGTTTTTCTGGAGTGACAACAGCTAAAGTACAAAAAGTTGTTATTTATTTAACTGCATAAGCTAGAGATAACGTCCCCACAATTGCTTGCTCCAAAGAATTAAGCGCATAATTTGTCGTAAATGGTGAATTTGCGCCTCTATTAACTGTTTTCTATGTCCTAGATGAGAAATATTTTTTTGACTCATAGATATTTTTTCTGGTGCTTGTTCGAGTAAGGTTTGAGTCTGACTATCAACAAAGATGATCCAATCTGTGATTTTGACTAAACGTAACCTTAATCGCCATAATTGCAAAGCCGTATAGAGTAACACCAGTGCAAGACTTGTGTTAAAGATGACGACAGTTATTATCATTACTTTTTTAATATTAGGATTACTATTTGATTTTTGAAAAAATCTCAGTACACTTTCTGCTCCCTGTTAAGAATCCCCCGTGTTTCCAATCGAGGGAGATGTCAAATATCCTCTGATTTAACGAGGATAAACAAACTACCCTCACCACCTCGTCCAATTCTCAAGGTTTCATCTAAATAAGTAATATCCAAATAAGGAATCCTCCCTTCAGGACTACGCGCTTGTACAACTTTTAAAGGGTCAAGTTGGGGAGTTTGAATCCCAATAATTCTGTTAATGGATAGATAACGCTTGTCAAAATAGACATTGATTCGTTTATCTGGTAGGGGAGAGCCATTTACCTTTGCTGGTTCAAAACTAGCAGTCACCTTCACATATCCGGAAACCAGTCCCAAAGGATGCTTGACAAAAGCGAGGTTGAAAAAAGATTTCTGGGAAACATCAATTTGCTGATAGACTCTACCTACTTTTAATCCCAATGGTAAGGAATCTAAAGAGCGTATTTCCCTAGCTGTTGAGTATAACAGTCGCCAAGTTCCTGCCAGTAAAGTAGGTGCATGGACTAGAGGATAGAGATTGGGATTCAAGCCTTCTAATTCCTCGGTGATTTGCTCAATTTCTACAACTAAGTTTTTGTCCAACTTTAAGCTTGTGACAGGTGAACCATCACCATTTGTTTGTATTTTGTCTAAGGTGGTTTGTAATTTTTCTTTAACTTTCAGTAAATTATTCAAAGGTTATTCCTTCTCTCAATTATTTTTACTTATAGTTTACTTGCCGAATATTGAATGAAATGTATAGGTAGTGATTTACTCTACTGTATGATTTGCAATTACAACCTAAGAAGTAAGAAAATTTACCATGTTATATCATTTAGATTTTCGTGTGGAGTACTCAGATAGTATGTCTCAACAAGACTTATTTGCTATCTGGGTAGAAGAAACGGATGCAGCTCTAGGTGCAAAAAAAGGAGGGACGGTTGTAGATGTATGGAAATGTGTAGGTACTAGGCGTGTAATTGCCATTGTGGATGTGCCTACCCCTGATAGTCTTGACCAAATTCTCTTTGATTTGCCAATCATGAAAAAAATGGGACAACATGTCCAAGTAGAAGTGACTTCTTTAAGAAAGTACGAAGATTTTGCTGCTGATATGAAAACTCGTTTAAACAGCTAGTACCCCCATTCTCTTGTACTTGCTCCGGACAAAATAGCTTCCAAAC
>NZ_FYBH01000269.1 GCF_900185595.1 Calothrix rhizosoleniae SC01 | reverse complement strand
GTGTACAGAACTTCGTCGCTGGAACATATCACCAGAAGTGTCTGTAGGTAAACACCAAGTAGTAATCGGTTTGATTGGGGACACAACAGAAATCGATCTGCAACAAATCCAAAATTTAAACCCTTGTATTGAGCAAGTGTTGCAGATAGATAAGCCTTTCAAACGGGCTAGTTTAGAATTCCGTTATGGCGAACCCAGTGATGTGAAGGTACATACACCTTCTGGAACTGTGACCTTTGGTCAAAATCATCCTGTCGTAGTAATTGCTGGTCCCTGTTCTGTGGAAAGCGAAGAGATGATTGTGGAAACGGCGTTGCATGTAAAAGCTGCAGGAGCCAGATTTCTTAGGGGAGGTGCTTACAAACCTCGAACATCGCCCTATGCTTTTCAAGGACATAAGGAAAGTGCTTTAGAATGGTTAGCAACAGCTAGATTGGTCTCTGGCTTGGGAATTATTACTGAGGTGATGGATGCTTCTGAATTGCCTCTGATTGCATCAGTTGCAGATATCCTTCAGGTTGGAGCCCGCAATATGCAAAACTTTTCTCTTTTGAAAAAAGTCGGTGCAACCAATAAGCCAGTATTACTCAAGCGTGGTTTGTCAGCCACTATTGAGGAATGGCTAATGTCAGCGGAGTATATCTTAGCAACAGGAAATCCCAACGTAATTCTCTGCGAACGGGGAATTCGGACATTTGATAAAAAATATACCCGCAATACTTTAGATCTATCTGCAATTCCTGTTTTACGTTCCTTGACTCACCTGCCAATTGCTATTGATCCTAGCCACGGTACTGGTAAATCGGAACTAGTAACTACTATGGCAATGGCGGCAACTGCTGCTGGTTGTGATTCTCTGATGGTGGAGGTTCACCCTAATCCCCAAAAAGCGCTGTCAGATGGTCCTCAATCGTTGAATTTACATGGTTTTGAGGAATTCATGCAAAAAATGATCCCTCTAAGTCAAGTCCTTGGCCGTTGGCAAGAACAGCATGATGATAGCAAAATGAATAACTATATTAATTCCAAGGAGTTAGTAGATTCAGGAATACCATCTTTATCTCTACACTAAAGTCTCATCTTTTGCAAATTTGAGTGCTGAAGCTTATATCAAATTCAACTCGTCAGTTCATCTAGTTAAAACTGAAAATATTAGTCAAGAATTATGGATACACTTCGTTTAATTCAAAATACTGGCTCCCAGACAGAATCTCCATTTTTGGGTCGTTCAGATGCTTCTGTAGTTGTAGGTGATCATCCTTTGACTATTGAAGAGGTCATTAACGTAGCACGTCATGGGGCAAAAGTCTGTCTAACTGATGATCCAGAAAAAATAGCAAATATTGAGGCATCCTGCGATTTTATTCGTCGTGCAGTTGAATCTGGTGACCCAATTTACGGTGTAACCACTGGTTTTGGTGGTATGGCAAATGTAGTTATCTCTCCTGAATCTGCGGTTTTACTGCAAAATAATTTGATGCGGTATCACAAAGTAGGTGCAGGGAAAAAATTACCTCTCGCTGATATTCGTGCTGCCATGCTTCTGCGGGCTAACTCTCATGTTGCTGGTGCATCGGGTATTCGTCTGGAACTGATTGAGCGAATGCTGATCTTCTTAAATGCTGGTGTCACACCCCATGTTTGTGAATATGGCTCAATTGGTGCTAGTGGAGATTTAACGCCTTTAGCATATATTACCGGAGCATTAATTGGTTTAGATTCTAGCTACACCGTGGATTTTCTCGGTGAAGAGATGGATGCACCAACAGCACTGAAAAAACTGGGTTTAAAACCATTGCAATTACTTCCTAAGGAAGGATTAGCAATGATGAATGGTACTTCTGTAATGACTGGGATCGCTGCTAATTGTGTCCAAGATACTAAGACACTATTAGCCTTGAGTGTGGCAGCCCATGCTTTAGCAATCCAAGGTTTAGAAGGTACTAATCAATCTTTCCATCCATATATTCATAAGCTCAAACCCCATTCCGGGCAAGTTTGGGCTGCTGAGCAAATGCTAGAGTTATTGTCTGGTTCCCGTTTAATTCGGGATGAATTAGATGGTTCCCATGATTATCGCCATGAACACCCAATTCAGGATCGTTATTCCCTACGCTGTTTAGCCCAGTATATGGGACCGATTGTCGATGGGATTGAGGAAATTGCTGGACAGGTCGAGGTAGAAATCAATTCTGCGACGGATAATCCTTTAATTGATCTCGAGAATCAGGCCAGTTACCATGGTGGTAATTTCCTTGGACAATATATTGGTGTAGGAATGGATAGACTGCGCTATTATATCGGTCTATTGGCAAAACATTTAGACGTACAAATTGCTTATCTAGCAGCTCCAGAGTTTAATCATGGGCTGTCTCCATCCCTAGTAGGAAATCCCAAGCGCACTGTAAATATGGGTTTAAAGGGATTACAAATTACTGGTAATTCCATTATGCCCCTGTTGTCATTCTATGGAAATTCCATTACCGATAGATATCCCACCCATGCTGAACAATACAATCAAAATATTAATAGTCAGGGATTTGCTTCGGCTAATTTAGCACGAACCAGTGTAGAAATTTTCCAGCAATATATAGCTGTAGCTTTGATGTTTGCTGTGCAGTCGGTTGATTTACGTACCCATAAAGTTGAAGGACATTATGATGCTCGTGCAACTTTATCACCAGCCACTGAAAATTTATACGTAGCCATCCGGGATGTAGTAGGACAACCGCCAAGTAAGGAACGTCCCTACATATGGAATGATAACGAGCAAGCTTTAGATTTACATATTAGTAAAATTGCGGATGATATCACTCATGGAGGGAAAATTGTCGCTGCAATTAATCAGGTTATATCTGGCTTGAAAGAGATTAAATCATAGGCTAAATGTGAGGAGCAGGGTGCAGGGCGAGTATAGAAAGTAGGTTAAGCCTAGAAACTAGATCATTGATTTTTGGGAGTAACTTATTTTCTTAATTACATAAAGCTCAAGGCACCCTTTCGCTTAAAGTGCAACTCCTCCACAAGAGGCATTAGGAATTAAATTACCGCAGTTCCTCTGAAAGGAACATTACGAATTACCATGAATATTGCACATCATATTGAGCGTGGTCATCGTATCTTTCCGGATAAAACGGCCATCATCTACGAAGATAAATCTTATACATACAAACACCTTGACCAATTAGTTAACCGTACGGCTAACGCACTACAGGGGTTAGGAATTGAGAAAGGCGATCGCGTGGCATTATTTTTGCCCAATATACCAGAGTTTGCGATCGCATATTTGGGAATTCTGAAAATAGGTGCGATCGTAGTTTCCCTGAATGTAATGCTCAAATCGACTGAAGTTAGTTACATTCTCAATGATTGTACTGCTAAGGCGATTTTGACCACAGCATCAGGGCGTTCCCAGCTAGTAGAAACTGATGTACCCCATTTGCAACACATTTTAATTGCTGAAGGTGCAGCCGAGCAAGATATAGATTTTGCCACCTTGATTAGCAATGCTTCTCCCATAGCTCGCGCTATGGATATGCAATGGGATTCCCCTGCAAGTATTGTCTATACTTCTGGAACTACAGGTTTTCCCAAGGGTGCAACCCTTTCTCACGGAAACATCATTTCCAATATTTTTGCCCACAATCGCTGTTGCAGAATGAGTAGAAATGATAAATTACTACTGTATGTACCTCTGTTTCACTGCTTTGGTCAAAATGCGATCTTCAACGCTGGACTCAATGTTTGTGCAACTATCATTTTACAAAGGCGATTCGACTTAGAAGTAGTTTTGTCAAGCATCAGTAAATATCAGATAACGATGTTTTTTGGAGTACCAACTATCTTTATCCGATTACTGAATCAAGACACCTCTAAATTTGACTTCAGAAGCTTGCGGTATTACTTTAGTGCTGCTGCTCCCATGCCTATGGAAATTGCTTATATGTGGCAAGATAGGTATAAGAAAGTAATTAATGAAGGCTATGGTTTAACTGAAGCATCACCCTGCGCTAGCTATAACCACAACTTCAAATATAAGTTTGGTTCTATTGGAGTCCCCATCGAAAATGTGCAAATGCAAATTGTCGATCCTCACGGTGAACAAGTATCGCCAGGAGAGTTGGGGGAAATAATTATCAAAGGGCCTAATGTCATGCTTGGTTATTGGAACCATTTGCAAGCAACTCAAAAAGTCCTTAAAAATGGTTGGTTGCATACCGGTGACATTGGTCGCATGGATTCAGAAGGCTTTTTTTACATTGCTGACCGTTTAAAAGACATGATTAATGTCTCTGGATTTAAGATATATCCTACAGAAGTTGAAAACGTAATTTATCAACATCATGATGTAGTTGAAGTTGCTGTTTATGGAGTTCCTCACCCGATAAAAGGCGAAATCTCTAAAGCCAAGATTGTATGTAAAACTGGTAGCCAAGCTACGGAATCAGAAATAACTGAATTCTGTTCCCAAAGAATGGCGACATACAAAATTCCTCACAACATTCAATTTGTCAATTCACTACCAAAAAATCCCACAGGTAAAATCATGAAAAAAATTCTGCGCGAAGAAGAATTTGCTGCTGTAACTAATAATAAAAGTTTAGTAGTTCAGACAAGATGAATACTGCGGTACAGTTGAAATAGCATACTTTCATGCAGTAATTAATTCCTTGATTGTACAATTGTGCAAATTTATTTAACTCGTTTGACACAGTAATAAAATATGATGGAATTAACTACAAACATAAGCACAACTATATCCGCATTAGCAAATATTCAGATACACAAAACTGGCGAACAGCTATTGTATAATCTCCTATTTGCTGATACTTTGAATCAAGTA
This sequence comes from Calothrix rhizosoleniae SC01, assembly GCF_900185595.1. Lineage (GTDB taxonomy): Bacteria > Cyanobacteriota > Cyanobacteriia > Cyanobacteriales > Nostocaceae > Calothrix_A > Calothrix_A rhizosoleniae. Next base: position 16,870 of record NZ_FYBH01000269.1, on the reverse strand, counting down.
CTTGTCCTTAACCATAATATTAAACTTCCCTCTCTTTTCGAGGAGGAAGGAGACACAATCAACGAAATTTGTCAACAACGAAAATTTTGCCAACATCCAACACAAGCTATAATTTCTTATTCTTTTAATCAATATGAATACCAAGTCTTACCAAACAGTTAATAATACATCATCTGGTGGATCTTCAATTTTCTCGCCACCTGACAGCGATAAATTGACTCAATCAACTAACCAAACTACAGTTGGAGAAACTGTAGTCAAGATGTTAGAAGAGATGGGGGTGGAATCTGCATTTGGTATTTCTGGAGGGGGAATCGGACCTCTGTGGGCAGCTCTGAACCGCAGCAATATTCAAGTGCTCCACTTCCGCCACGAATCGGGAGCAGCCTTTGCTGCTTGTGAAGCCTCCTTCGCTAGTGATAGTCCAGTGGTAGTATTTACAACCACCGGACCAGGGATAACCAACGCATTGACCGGATTGTTGGCTGCAAGGGGGGAAGGTGCTAAGGTAATTTTATTGTCTGCAGCAACTGCAACAGGTAATCGTGGACGCTGGGCTTGTCAAGAAACCAGCTCTCACACAATGCCAATTTCTGGTTTATTTACCCCAGGACCCCTATTTAATTACGCAACAATCATCGAAACTGGGGATGAAATTCCGGAAATTTCTCGCAGACTTGCTCAAGGGTTATCCCAACCAGGAGGTTTTGTTGCCCATATAAGTATCCCTACCCCAATTCAAACCACACCATGCACTGCACAACCCCAGGTAGGATTTGTGCGTGGGGAATTAGCTCCCAGTGTTAATGTAATGGCTGAATGCGTGCAGTTACTTTCCCAGGAACCTTTTGCTATTTGGATTGGTTTTGGTGCCAGAGGAGCTGCCGCCGAAATTAAGCAATTAGCAGAATCTACAGGGGCTGGGGTCATGTGTTCCCCTCGTGCTAAGGGTATTTTCCCCGAAAATCATCCTCAATTTGTCGGTGTAACCGGATTTAGCGGTCATACTTCTGTTCTCACATATATGCGAGAGCAAAAACCCTGCCGCATTCTCGTTTTGGGAACCCGTTTAGGTGAACCTACTTCTTTCTGGGATCCTGAAATGGTACCGGCTGGTGGCTTCATCCATGTAGATATTGACCCGGAAGTACCGGGAGTTGCTTACCCATCCGCCCCAACTTTCTCGATTCAATCAGAGATTAAAATTTTCCTCAAATCCCTACTCCAATACTTCCCTCTCAGCCCTGGGCAGACATGCAGTTTATCTTTGCCTAATCCAGAAAAACAAGAAACTTCTGCCCATACAGATGGTTTAGTCAGACCAGACTTCTTGATGGATACAATCCAACGAGTAATTGTGGAAGGTAGCGATGCTGTCATCCTGGCTGAAGCTGGAAATTCCTTTGCTTGGGCAACCAATAGACTGTGCTTTAATCAACCAGGACGCTACCGTATTAGTACTGGTATGGGAGCTATGGGTCATGCGGTGACTGGAGTTGTGGGCGCATCTTGGGGAGGTCACACCAAAGCTGTTGCCATTGTCGGAGATGGGGCAATGTTGATGAATAGCGAAGTGAGTACTGCTGTTCGATTTAATATCCCTGCCGTTTGGATTGTACTGAATGACGGGCGTTACAATATGTGCGCTCAAGGTATGAATTTACAGGGATTTAAAGGGGTAGATACGCAAATACCCAGTACAAATTTTGCCCTAATAGCCCAGGGAATGGGTGGAGATGGCATCTGTGTCTCTCAAGAATCGGAACTGGAAGCAGCTTTAACAAAAGCCTTAGCAGCCCAAGTCCCCTTCGTTGTAGACATTAACCTAGACCCGAAACAACCCGCTCCCATTGGTGGCAGAATTCGCAGCCTCATCGAACAAGGGGCAATTGAATCATAAAGGAGAAAAATCATGAACTTAAAACCAGTTGGTATTCGAGCAATCGCCCTCAATTTTCCCAGCATCATCCGCACAAACGATTATTATCGAGATAACTATCCGGAGATGGTGGCTGTAGCTGAAAAGAAAACCTTGGCAAGATTATTTGCACCCGATGAGGAGGGTGCCACAGATATCTGGTCCCAAGAATTAGCTCCCTATATGTCAGATCCGTTTCGCGGTACAGTAGAAAGACGGGTAGTAGCTCCCGATGAAACTTCCCTATCCTTAGAATATAGTGCAGCTATGGATGCACTAGAGGCAGCAAAGCTTGCTCCTGAAGATATTGACTTGATGCTAGTTACCTCTCTCTTCCCTGAGCAAGTTACACCAGGAAATGCTGCCTTTCTTGCTGGTAAATTAGGATTGCAAAATGCGGCATGGAATATCGAATCAACCTGTACTTCCGCATTAGTTTCTCTCCAAACTGCCTGTTCTTTGGTACAGACAGGAGAGTATCGCAATGTTTTGGTAGTAGTTTCAACTACCTACTCTCGCTATACTGACGAAAATGATACCCTGGCATTTTTATCCGGGGATGGCGCTGGAGCGTTTGTAGTTGGACATCTGAAAGAGAGTCAAGGAGTCCTGGGTAGTAAAATTGCTAATACTGCTGCGACCTGTGGTGCTTTCTATAACGAATTTACCACTGATGAACAAGGTAATGTGAAAATGTTCATCCGGGGTGGAAAAGGTGCCAGCAAAATGTTTAATGAAACCACAGTCAAGTTCATTCGTCTGTGCTGTCATGGTGCTATTGCTGCTGCCAATGTCTCCTTGGATCAAATTGACTTTTTTGCTTTCAATACCCCCAGTGCTTGGTATTCAAAGGTTTGTACCCGTGCCCTAGGTATCGATCCAGAGCGTACCATCAATCTGAATCCCTTCTATGCCAATATTGGTCCAACATTCCCCATTGCGAATCTTTATCACGCTGCCGAATCGGGTAAAATTCGAGAGAACGATTTAGTCCTTGTTTATACAATGGGTTCCTCATCTAATGCTGGTGCTAGCGTTATGCGCTGGGGTGATGTGGCTCTCGGACCTGCTCCTGCTCCCCCACTGAGTATTTCTCAAGCACAGGAAAAAGTTCTGATTCCCAATTAATTACTGCTTAATCCCCCTGAAAAGGGGGAATTCGTCCCTTTTTTAGATAATTGTGCGAGGTTATGATGAATTTCTGGAAAAAAATACCCGTTGTATTGGCAATCGTGATGGCAGTATTTTTATTCCAAGGAGCCATTAACACATCCCCGGCTGAAGCTGCGATATACAAATTCAAATTTACAGGGGAGGAAGTTAATGGTTACTTTATTTATAATGATACTACCGAGCCGAATAAAAACGCACCGTTTAAATCACCATTCCTGACTGCTTATTATGGAGGAGTGACTGATTTCAAAGTAGATGTCGGTGAAAAAGGAAATTTTGCAGGTCAGAAGAGTAATATAATTGTTTTCTTACCTCGGATGAAGCAGGATGATTTATTAACTAAACTGAAAAATCAACATGATGAAAAATATGGAGATGATACTTATGATGTTACATCTCCTGCTGATTTCATCTTATTGCAAGTTTACAGTTATGAGCGAACCGACAGTCCCTACACATTCGTAAGCTATTTTAAGTATCCAGAAGGAGCATTTAATGGGTCTGTAAAGACACCAAAGAAAGTTCCAGATACTGCTGAAATTGCGATTTTCCCAAATGTCGATTTTCCGAAAACATTAGGGGAGCCCCTATTAATCTCACAGGTTAAGACTGAGATAGAGAAAGTTTCCGACTGAAACTTGACTAGGGGAGAATATATTCACACCTAGTACCACAAGATTACTGAAGAATTCAAAATCTGAAAATCATATTTTATCTGAGGGTGGGCATTGCTCACCTTACCCTTATTCAGAAGGTGTAAGATGTGGTACTGGGTAATAAGATTCAATGCATGTGCCATTTCAAGCAATTTTGGATTGATAATTTTGCATCAAAAGTCACAAATACCTTAATTATTAAACTATTAACATAAAATCCAAAATTGAATTAATTACTCAAACATAACTAAGTCCTGAGAAAAACACTTTGTCTTTTAGGAACGATAAAATGCAACACCAACTAAGACAAATTGACCAAGAAATAATTCAACTATTAGGTAAAAGAATCACAGCATTAGCCGAATCATCCACCTCTGATTTAGAAACAACATTATCTGATTACGAAAAAACTCTAAAACAGGCTGGAGTTCCCACCCTTATCTGGCAAAATATCCTAGTTGGTTGTATTGCTGCTCTTGCTCATAAAAAATCATCCTTAATACCTTCTAAACCACGACGAGTAACTGTAATTGGTGGTAGAGGCGCAATGGGGCGTTTTTTTTCACAGCAATTATTTGCCGCCGGACATCATGTTAACATTTTGGATACTGGAGATTGGGATCAAGCAGAATATTTACTAAATCAAGTCGATTTAGTTCTGGTTTGTGTTCCCATTGAATATACCTTAGAAGTAATTCGTAAAGTTTCTCAATACCTCTCCCCAACTACAGCTTTAGCCGATATCGCCAGTATCAAATCTTCTGTGGTGCAAGCCATGCTATCCCACCATAGCGGACCTGTCATGGGCTTACATCCGATGTTTGGCCCTGGGGTGACATCCTTTCTATCTCAAAAAATTGTAGTGTCTCCAGGGCGATTGGAAGAGCAGTTCCACTGGTTTTTAAATTTGATGGTAGGTGAAGGGGGAAAATTGATTTTCTCTACACCTGAAGAGCATGATGAAGTGATGGTGATTGTGCAAGCAATCCGCCACTTTATCACCCTTAGTTCCGGTGCTTTTCTATCAGAAGAAAAGGTGGATATCAACCGAACTTTAGATTTTTCCACTCCTATTTACAGACAAGAAATTGGTATAATTAGCCGCTTAATTACTCAATCTGCACCAATGGTTGCAGATATTATCCTAGCAACCCCAGAAAGACGGGATGCGATCGCTCGCTTGGCAAATACTAATAATAGAATAGCACAGTTAGTAGTCCAGGGGGATCGAGACTCTTTAATTTCGGAATTGCAAGGATTACAGCAATTTTTTGGCGAAGAAGCTACTGACAGTCTCCAAGAAAGTAATTATGTTATTAATGCGCTGACTTCCCTATTAACAGCAAATGAAGTCCAGCAAAATCAATTTGTACCAATCAGCGAAACACCAATCCCCCAGGATAAAGTTGATTTATGTAATGCAAATATGATTTAACTAAAGGTGTTGCTGATTTGCAGGATGAAATGGGAAAAATCAGGTACTTAAAACTTTTCATACCTGAATTCAGCAATGCCCATCCCCCACTTATGCAAAGCCTAACTAAGACTAATTGGCTCTTTTAACAAATACTAGACATATTACTTATGAAAAAACAACCAGATGTATCAATTAAAGCGCTTAATCAAGTTTTAGCAAAGTTGGGGAAATATCCCAGAATGGTATTTGGTGCGATCGCCAGTTTGTTAATGCTGACGGCTGCGAATATTTTAACCCCTCAATTAATTCGCTGGGGAATTGATGCGGGTATTGCCAAAAAGGACCTACAGGTGATTTTTATTTGTGGGGGATTAATGGTTCTGCTGGCTGTGATCCGGGGATTGTTCAATTTTGGTCAAAGTTTTTTGGCAGAGGCTATATCTCAAGGTATTGCTTATGATCTCAGAAATGCATTTTTTACCCAAGCCCAGCATCTAAACTTAAGTTACCACGAGCGCACCCCCGCATCCCAATTATTGACCCGCGTTAGTAACGATATTGAACAAATTCGCGTTTTCATTGGTACAACCCTCCTGCAAATTTTTGGTTCTGTGATCGTGCTATTAACCAGCATCATCATTTTGCTGGTAATGAATTGGAAACTCGCCCTCATAGCATTGTCAATTATACCTATTTCCATGATTTTACTGGGCAAATTCTTTCAAACGAATGCTCCCTTGTTCGGTAAAATGCAGATGCAACTGGATGATTTAAATGGAGTATTGCAAGAGAATTTATTTGGTGTACGTACCATTAAAGCTTTTGTCCGTGAAGAAACGGAAGTAAACCGTTATACCGTCGCCAACCAAGGGTTTTTCTCAACCAGTCTGAAAACTATTTATGCACTGCGGAATACGTTCCCTGTCATCTTTTTATTAAGTAATTTACTGGCAGTTGTAATTTTAGGACTTGGAAGTTTAGAGGTAATTAACAACAGATTTTCTATTGGTGAATTGATTGCATTTAATTCATATTTAGTATTTATTATCCAACCACTTCTCCAGACTAGTTTCGCTTCCTCATTAGTAGCCCAAGCAGCAGCATCAGCTGAGAGGATTTATGAAGTTATAGATGCAGATATTGAAATTAAGGAATCTCCCGATGCAATTGTTTTGAACGAATGTGAAGGGAGAATTTCTTTGGAAAATGTTGATTTCTGCTATCCCGAAGTTAAAGAAAATACCCTCGATAATATTTCATTTGATATTGAGCCAGGGGAAACAGTAGCTATTTTAGGAATGACTGGATCAGGTAAAAGTACAATTGCTAAATTGATACCACGCTTTTATGACCCAACCCAGGGAATAGTTAAGATTGATGGTTATGATGTTCGCTCTTTAAGTTTAAGTAGTTTGCGCTCTCATATTGGCTTTATTTCCCAAGATGCAAATTTATTTTCTGGAACTATTCGTGAAAATATTGCTTACGGATTACCAGATGCTACCCTATCCCAGGTAATTGAAGCGGCAAAATTTGCTCAAATTCATGATTTTATTATTAGTTTACCTGATGGTTATGATACTGTAATTGGGGAAAGAGGAATTGGTTTATCAGGGGGACAAAAACAGAGAATTGCTATTGCTCGCGTATTACTCAATGATTGCAAAATTCTGATTGTAGATGAGAGCCTTTCTGCTGTTGATGCCAAAACAGGAGCATTAATTCAAAAATCCTTCAATCTTCTCATGGAGCAACGTCAACACACCTTAATTTATATTACCCAACGTATTAGTAATATAGTTAGAAATGCTGACAAAATTTTCATAGTTGATGAGGGTATAGATCAAGTTAACTTTGATGCTCAACCAGGGCAAGCGATCGCATTAGTTGGAGCAACAGGTGCAGGAAAAACTACAATAATTAGCTTGATATCTCGCTTCTATGATGTCACAGATGGTGCAGTCAAAATCGATGGCATAGATGTCAGAAAAGTCACAAAAGCAAGTTTGCGCCGTCAAATTGGTATTGTCTCACAAGATACTGTAATTTTCAGCTGTAGCGTTGCTGAAAATATTGCCTTTGGAAATCCTCAAGCAACAATAGCAGAAATTGAAAACGCGGCAAAGGTTGCCAATATTCATGAATTTATCTTGAGTTTGCCCCAAGGTTATGAAACACAATTAGGACAACGTGGGGTAAATTTAAGTAAAGGACAACAACAGCTAATTAGCATAGCTCGTGCAGTTTTGATCAACCCAAGAATCCTGATTTTGGACGAAGCAACAAGTAATATTGACAACCAAACAGAGAATTTAGTCCAACAAGCAATCACTAATTTACTTGAAGGTCGTACCAGCTTTATTATTGCTCACCGTCTGTCTACTGTTACCAACGCAGATAAGGTACTAGTTATTCAGCAAGGACAAATCATCGAACAAGGGACTCATACAGAATTGATGGATCAAAGGGGAGTATACGCAAATCTCTATTCCTTACAATTAGCAAATAATGTTAAAACTGATCTGAATGCGATATTACGGTAACAGATATCAGTTTAAATATATAAATAGACATCTCCAAAATCTTTATTACTTTGGAGATGTCTATTTTTGATTCTGTGCCTATATAATTATTTTATTCAAGATTCTACTGACAAGATTAGAATTAAGATTTGAAGGAAGCAGAAAGTTGAAATTAGGCAAGGCAAAAAGGCTTACCTTAAAACTTATTTTTTCCCTCCTGCCTCCTGCCTTCTGCCTTCTGCTTTGTCTGAAGGGCTGAGAACTAAACCATCTTGAACTCGGATAACTCTTTTGGTTTGATCTGCAACCTCTTGTTCGTGAGTTACTATCACAATGGTAATTCCCTGTTCATTTAATTCTGATAGCAAATCCATCACTTCTTGAGATGTTTGAGAATCTAACGCACCCGTAGGTTCATCTGCTAAAACTAAAGCTGGTTGATTAACTAATGCCCGTGCAATCGCTACCCTTTGTTGTTGCCCTCCAGAAAGTTGATTTGGACGGTTAAACATGCGTTCAACTAGTCCTACTTTTGTCAACGCTTTTTCTGCTAATTCACGGCGTTTTCGCCTAGAAACACTAGCATAAATCATTGGTAACATCACATTTTCTATAGCTGTTGCACGAGGCAATAAATTAAATTGTTGGAATACAAAACCTATCCTTTGATTGCGGATATATGCCAAGTCATCATCATTAAAACTACTTAAATTTCTGCCTTCAAGAATATATTTTCCTTCTGTTGGTCTATCCAAACAACCAAGAATATTCATTAATGTAGATTTACCTGAGCCAGATGCACCCATAATAGAAACATATTCCCCTTCTTCAATAGACAAATTAATGCCCTTGAGTATGGGAATACTAGCTTCCCCCAAGTGATAATTTTTTTTAATATGTTCGAGATAAATCATCTTATTTATTGTCCATCAAAAATACTAAATTATTACTCGGAGACAAGATATGGGCTGGTGAAAAAAATGGCACGCTCTAAGTTATATATTTTATTGATTAGCTGAATTAACCAGCATAAATTATTAGTATAAGCCCATAATTAATCACTACGTAAAGCTGTTATTGGGTCTAATTTAGATGCATTGCGAGCAGGAATAACTCCAGCTAATAAACCTACACTGAATGAAAGTCCAGAACCAACAACGATGGATGAAACTGAAATGACAAAAGGGATATTAAAAGCTAATGATGCAACAGAAGCAATTAAAATACCACCCCCCATACCAATTACACCTCCTATACTAGAGATAATAATGGCCTCAGCTAGGAACTGATTTAAAATTGCAGAATTCTTTGCTCCCACAGCTTTACGGATGCCAATTTCTCGCGTCCTTTCCACAACCGAAACGAGCATAATATTAGCAATCCCAATGCCACCAACTACCAAAGAAATTCCCGCGATCGCAACTACCATAACTGTCAACAAGCCAACTATACTAGTAAAAGTTTTAATAATATCAGCTTGATTGGTAATTCGGAAATCATCCTCCTGAGGTGGGTATATATTATGGCGAATACGTAGCAAATTTGTAATTTGAAATTGAGCCGCAATAAGTTGTTCTTGAGTCTTAGATTTTACTAAAATATTATTAACTGAAATTCCAGATAAAGCATTATTACCTACAATTCGCGCTGACATACTTGTGAGGGGAATATATATTGCATCATCTCTATCTGTAGGACCTTGAGAGCCCTTAGCTTCCATGACTCCAATAATTTTATAAGCTTCACCCTTAATCCTAATTACTTTACCAACAATGTTCTTTTTATCTCCAAATAAATTACGTTTAACAGTAGGAGCTAAAACTGCTACTTCTTTACTATCATTTAATTCTTCTTGATTAAAAAATCTTCCTTCCTGTGGATAAGTATTTCTAACTTCGGGATAATTTAGATCAGTACCATAAATATTTGTAGAAGTATTTTTATCTTCATAAACAACTTGTTCTTTACCTTGTAAATAGGCAGAAACAACGTCAGCAGATACAGCTTGGGAAGCAATTGCTTTCGCATCTTCCCAAGTTAAAGTACTTGTTGAACCCAATCCTTGACTAATATTACCTCTAACTGCAGCACCAGCAAATATTTGTAATACATTTGTACCTAGCGATTGGATCTCTTTTTCTGTAGCTTTCTGTACACCTTGACCGATAGAAGTAATACCAATTACGGAAGAAATCCCAATAATCATCCCTAACATAGTTAGTCCTGTGCGTAATTTATTACTCCACAGCACTTCTATTGCCATTGAAAAGATTTCTATATAATAAATAGAAGTTTCAGTTTTACGTGATTTTAAAACCATTAATCATCTCTCAATATCGATATATTTAATGCCAACTAGTCCCATTAAATTCAGTTTTATCTAGCTTTTAAATATCTATCTAATGATATTTTACCCTCTACTTTGATTTGATCGGATTGTGACACTTAAGTAAATCATAAGTACTCAATCAGAGTATTTGGAAATGACTACAATTTACTTATGGAGCAGGTGGGAACATACCTCGTGGTTGAGAATCAGGCTTCATCCCTGGGGGGAAACTAATTAGAACCTGTTTGTCAGCAGTAATTCCAGAAAGGATTTGAGTTTTATTTTTAACTGTAACACCAGTTTCAATCGGGACAAACTTGGGTTTTTTATCTGCCCCAACAATAAAGACACCACTTTGGTTTTTTCGACGCACAATGGAAACAGTTGGAGCAACTAAACTATCTTTCAATTCACCAACTTGAAATTCAGCAGTTACATTCATTCCAGATTTTAATATTTTTTCATTATCAGAAGTGATATCTACTTTTACTTCAAAGCTAGTGACATTTTGCTCAATAGTTGCTTGAGATGCAATTTGTGAGACTTTTCCTTGAATTTTCTTTTCTGGATAAGCATCTACTGCAACTTTTACTTGTTGATCAATCTTAATTTTGGAGATATTTGATTCAGATAAATTTGCTACCACCTGATTTGTTGATGCTAGTGATAAAATCGAAGAAGACAGTGCTGAAGAGACAGCACTTCCTGCAGTTGTTGGTGTCACAAAAGAACCTGGATCCGCATATTTTTTGGCTACTAAACCATCAAAGGGTGCCCTAATGACTGTATCGTTAATTTGAGCTTGTATAGTCTTTAAGGAACCGCGTGCAGAGATAACTTGAGCCCGTGCTTGTTTAATATCTTCCTTTCGGCTGCCGATTTTAATTAATTTTAAAGCTTGTTGTAATTGTTTAACTTTTGCCTGTGCTTGTTCAATATCTTCTTTACGGGTACCTGATTGTTGTAATGCTAAAGCTTTTTTAGCTTCCTGTACTTCTAATAGACTTTTATCTCGGTCTATTTGATAAGTAGTAAAATCTTGATTTGATATTGCACCTTCTTTAAATAATTTTTGATATCGCTGGAGTTCCTCGTCAGCTTTCTTCAAAGACAGTTTCGAGCTTTGAAAACGTGCTTCAGCTTGAGCTATATCTTCAGGACGATTTCCCGCTATTAGTTTTTTCAGATTTGCTTGGCTTTCCTCTAATTGTGCTTCAGCTTGAGCTATATCTTCAGGACGGTTCCCTGAAATTAGTTTTTGTAAATTAGCTTCTTCCGAAACTAATTTTCCTCTAGCTTGGAGGAGATCTCCTTGTAGATTTGAGTCATCCATATAGGCAATGATTTGCCCTTTTTTGACCAAATCACCTTCTTTAACTAATAATTTTTTGACAACTCCCGCATTTTTTGGACTGACATTAACTGTACGTTCTGGCTCAATAGTACCATTGACCGAAACTATCATTTTTAGGTCTTGTTTTGTCACTGGAGCAGTCAAAAATTTATTTTGTGCTTGGGTAATATTAGCAGTAAATAAAGAGTGGACTGTATGGACTGCTCCTCCAAGAAAAATAAATCCCAAAAACCAAAATAGTAAACGATTTAGATTTTTGTACCTAGAAAATTTAGTGAATTTTGATGATGAATATTTTGGATTATGTGTATTAGTTTTCATGATTTATAGGAATGATAAGAGTATGAACATTAATGGGGTAAAAACATCGAAGTTTTGACACTCCTCCTCTAAATAAACGAGGATTCTACATTCACAGACTTGCTTTTAGACAGTAGACTTGTAACTGCCCAAGAGGGTAAATCTCCTGTAGCATAAGTTTCCGTGTGCCTCATAGTACTAAATCCTAGTCTCAAAATATTGATACTGGCATTTATGCTTCTGTATGCCATGTATCCGCAATCTAGGCATACATGAGTGATGGTAGATAGAGATAGAGATTTTTTCACTTTAAAGCCACACTTGAGCGACAATTATGTTTAAAATCAGGAAATCCTTTCTTAACCTTGAATTTTTTATTACAGTTGCTGTAAAACCTTGCTATTGAGTTCCAAGCAGGTTCTGCAGCAGATGATAGAGCCATTAAATTAAGCTCATTGGCAAAGGGAAAATCGGTGGCTAATACCGCACAATATTTATTAAGAACATACTTGTCAAGCTTTAAATCTTTGCTGTCCATCCAGTAACGCAAACATTTATTTGGGATAAATTGGCTAGTGCAAATAGCATTATCTATTACACGATACCGCTTATCGTTCCCTTGACATTTGAACTCGTAAATTATCACCGGCCCGAACAACCAAATCTACAATTTTATGCTATCACGTTCGCCATAAGCTAACCACTTAAACAAAATATATGTAACTTAAACAAAATACATGGGGGTAAATATAAGATACTGCAATCTTTCAGATTTCTCAATCTAAGAGCAAATGGCATTCCCTTATCTTTCTCCATCCACCTCCTACATGTATAGATAAAAGTCTATATTCCAACAAAAAATAATTTCCTTCTTGGTGGCACGCAAGCTTAGTACCATCTGTAATGATATAAGGCATCATACAAAAATAAAATTGTACAAATTTTATCTGAAATAGGTTATAAATATAGTTTCCATATAAAAGCTGTACAGATTATTTCTACATAAGTCCTCAGGGGATGAATTTAAAAATCTTAATATATTAACCGTAACTTTTTGGCAGCTTGGCTGCAATATTCATTATTATGCTAAATTTTTTATTCTTAGGTCTAGCTAGTTACTGCATAATTAATTGCATATTTATACTTGACAAATTAAAATTTTTATCAAATTTTTGTGATAAAAATTTCATTCATATCTAGGTTGAAGGGCTAAATATAAATTTTACTGATATTTGTATCTATAAATTTATCAATAAGTAATCATTATTATTCATCAAAGTTATGTTTTAAGTCATCCTGGTTCATAAAAATTGATATTTAGCTTTTGCTTTAGGAGCCAAATCCCTGATCTGATATCATGTCCGGTTAAGACTGCAAGGGGGCAGGGAGCAGGGAGCAAGGGAAGAAAGAGTTTGGTTGATTTTTGCATGGATGGCAATATCATAAGTAATCAGGCAGACATGATATGACACATGGACTAAACTAACCTGATAGGAAGCGCATTACTCTACGTAAGTGCCACAAGTCTTTTTTGATCCAAACTTTAGCTTGCTGACCGAAGGGGCTAGCACTGAGCATTTCTTCCATTTCTTTCTGAAATGCTTTTTCACCGTTGTTACAGAGAATGTGTACAGGTTCAGCACCCAATTCTAGCAAGAAGCTGGTAACACCATGAATCAAATCGGGATCGCCATAGATAGCGAACTTCTTACCGTGAATCCACGCATAAGAGTCAGTCATTGCGTCAACTAAACGACCGCGCTCTATTTCTAACTCCTGAGGAATGGGCTTACCAGTCATTTCTGACAATGCCATCAAGAATTCATCAGTACCCTTAACACCCCAAGGACGTAGAACCTTGGTTGTTTGACTCCATTCTTTCTTAACAAACTCTTGGGTTTTAACGGTAGCATAGTGCTGTAAAAAGATAGTATCTTTAGCATTACAAGCATCTGCTGCATCTTCCAGCTTAGTACCACCAGGATACATATCGTACTGGCCGTTGTTGGGAGAATCCAAATAGTCGCTGTTGTCAGAGAGAATTGTGTAGTCAATTCCCATTAAACCGAGCATCCGCTTAATTTCACGGTTATTTTCGGTGTAGGTATCAAAACCAGGAACAAAGTTCAATTTACCATTACTGGTGCTCTTCTTCTTACCTTCAGTCAGGTTTAAAAGAATACCTCTCATCATATTGTCGTAGCCGGTGATGTGAGAGCCTACGAAACTGGGAGTATGAGCAAAAGGAACGGGAAGTTCTTGAGGAACAGAACCTTTATTCTTAGAGTTGGTAATGAATGCACCCAAGTCATCACCGATAACCTCAGCCATACAGGTAGTAGAAACAGCAATCATTTTAGGCTTATAGAGCTGGTAAGAGTTCTGTAAACCATCAATCATGTTATTCAAACCACCGAAAACGGCTGCATCTTCAGTCATAGAAGAAGATACGGCAGAAAATGGCTCTTTGTAGTGACGGCTAAGGTGGGTACGGAAGTAAGCTACACAACCTTGAGAACCTTGGACAAAAGGTAAAGTACCTTCAAAACCAACTGCAGCAAAGATAGCTCCTAAGGGTTGACAACCTTTAGCAGGGTTAACGGTTAAAGCTTCACGAGCAAAGTTCTTTTCCCGATATTCCCAGCTTTTTGTCCATTCAGAAACCCGCTCAACTTCTGATTGGGGGTGTGCACCTTCAAACTGTTCTCGCTTATTCTTGAATAGTTCGCTATATTCAGGCTGTTGAAATAGCTCAACGTGGTCTACAATTTTCTCTGGATTCTGTGGCATTGATGTATCTCTCTAGTTTCTGAGTAATTAGCTGGTAAGGGGGATAGCCATTGGGTTGTCACCTCTGGAGGGAGTTACGAGTGATGAATTATGAATAATGAATGAAATTCATCCTTCATCCAGCATTCAGCATTCACCATTCCTCCCTCACATCCTGGGGTGAACACCCCAGGCTATCCATATATTTCAAGAATTAGGCAGCCTTAGCTTTTGCAGCAGTTTGTTTCCAAGGGGTAGCAACTAAGTCCCAAGTGGGGCTGTTGAGCGCCATATCCATGTCACGAGCGAAGATAGCAAATCCATCATAACCGTGATAAGGACCGGAGTAATCCCAAGAGTGCATTTGACGGAAAGGAAGACCCATCTTGTGGAAGACATACTTCTCTTTGATACCAGCAGCAACCATGTCAGGATGTCTGTGCTTCACAAACTCCTCGAATTCATAAGCAGTTACGTCATCATAGATGATGGTCGCGTTATCAATGTAGTTAGTGGTACGCTTGTAGTCGTCATTGTGAGCGAACTCATAGCCAGTACCGATAACTTCGATACCCAAGTCTTGGAATGCGGGGACAACGTGACGAGGACGCAGACCACCAACATACAGCATTACGGTCTTACCTTCTAAGCGAGGACGGTACTTCTTAAGTACTTCATCCATGATTGGCTGATACTTAGCAATTACTTTCTCAGCATTTGCTTGGATTTTTTCGTCAAACTTAGAAGCAATTTCACGGAGAGATGCAGCAATCTTATTAGGACCAAAGAAATTGAACTCCATCCAAGGCATACCATAAGCTTCTTCCAAACTACGACAAATGTAGTTCATGGAACGGTAACAGTGGATTAAGGTTAACTTAGCAGCAGGACCTTGGACTAACTCTTGGATAGTACCATCACCAGACCACTGAGCAACTACGCGCAAGCCGATTTCTTCCAACAACATACGGCTAGACCAAGCGTCACCACCGATGTTGTAGTCACCAATTAAGGATACATCGTAGGGACCAGGTTCAAAATCAAGGCTATTGTTTTTCTTCGCTTCGTCATACTTGGGGAATACCCAGTCACGAATAGCGTCGTTAGCAATGTGGTGACCCAAGGACTGGGACACACCCCGGAAACCTTCACAACGTAGGGGAATTACAGGCTTACCAATGTCTTTAGATGTCTTCTTAGCTACAGCTTCGATGTCATCACCAATTAGACCGATGGGACACTCAGACTGGATAGAAACACCATTGTTGAGAGGGAAGAGTTCTTCGATTTCGTTGATGATTTTGACAAGTTTTTTGTCACCACCAAAAACGATGTCCCGTTCTTGGAAGTCGGAGGTGAAATGCATGGTACCGAAAGAATCGACACCAGTTACACCAACGTAGTAGTTACGACGACCAGACCAAGACCAGTAACCACAACCAACGGGACCGTGGCTAATGTGGATCATATCTTTGATAGGTCCCCAAACCACACCCTTGGAACCTGCATAAGCACAACCACGCGCGGTCATTACACCAGGAATGGATTTGATGTTAGACTTAACACCGCAATCAGCCTTACCTTCTTCGTGAACGTTGAGGTGTTTGGTACGCTTTTTGCGTGCTTTCTCAGGATAAGCTTGGAGTACCTCTTCAACTAGCTTTTGATGTTCTTCTACAAGATTCTTGTCAGGAGGTGTCATAGTCTGCCTCTATTTAGTGTTTAGGATGGGGGAATGGAATGATGGCTAGGGGATGGAAAAGGGGAAGGAAGGAGAGGAGAAGTAATGAAGGCTGAGAGTAGAATCAATGTCATACTTCATACTTCATACTTCACACTTTCCTCATCTGTTGAACCTACTTCGCTGTGACTACAGCACTACTTACTTAGCAGTAGCTTCAGCAGGCTTACCAATGATTTCTGCGTGCTTGGTATCGTCATCTAATAGACCGTATTCAATCAACAGAGCTTCTAGTTCATCCATTTCCATTGGTGTAGGAATGGTGAGTTTGTCGTTGTTGATGATTTTCTTCGCTAATGCAGCGTACTCTTTAGCTTGGTTACTTTCAGGAGCGTACTCGTTAACGGTCATACGACGCAATTCTGCGTGTTGAACGATGTTGTCACGAGGTACGAAGTGGATCATTTGGGTGTTGAGTCTTTCAGCCAAGTTCATGATCAACTCGTCTTCACGGTCAACCTTACGGCTGTTACAAATTAAACCACCTAGACGTACACCACCGGAATGAGCGTACTTCAGAATACCACGAGCGATGTTGTTTGCAGCGTACATCGCCATCATCTCACCAGAGGTAACGATGTAGATTTCTTGTGCTTTACCTTCACGAATAGGCATAGCGAAACCGCCACTTTCCGCTACTTACAGGCAAAAAATTATAACGTACAAAATATATAGGGTTTCTCCCCCTACT
>NZ_FYBH01000076.1 GCF_900185595.1 Calothrix rhizosoleniae SC01 | reverse complement strand
AGATGGGCACAAAACCCCATAGAAGTATCCATATATATTCTTTGATATTTCCCCAACTATCCAACATTGGTCGATCATCGAGCACATAACTGAGGATTTGACTAGCAACATGAGCATGATATCTAACATCATGCATGTGACCTGCTAATTTGAATGTCGGCAAAGCAGATGTACTAACAACATCACTAGTACTCATATTAAAATTGCCAACTAACACAACCTTGTCCCTAAACGATTTTGCATCATCAATGTTCCCATTGAGAATCTTCTGTAGTGAAACAATACGAAAAGGTTGAGGTCTTTTACGGAAATTAATTAAAATAGACAATCCGAGATCATTCTGTTTAAAATTAAAATATCCGCCAAAATTATTAGTAATTGCAGGGAATTCCTTCCCCTTAATCATGATTGTATTATGGTCATTTGTTCCAGCTTTCAACTTAATTCCTTCCGCACTGAAGTAATGAGCGACTAACTGCAATGCGAGAGAATATCTCTCTTCGTTGAGATTCTCTGGATTTGGTACAGACAACAAATAACATCGCTGTTTGTAATCTACATCATTGAGTAAATCAACAAATCCAACTTGTTCTTTTGGTATAATATTATACGGAGAAATTGTCTCCTGTTTGAAAATGCCAATTTTTTCAATCCCGATAATATTATTACTCTCCTGCAATACCTGTGCCAGCTTTTCACTTCCAGGTTCAACAGAAACATCTTTGAAGATAGCCAACCCAATCACTCGCGGTTTATAGGTTTTCAGCTTAATCAGTAATTCTGCAATCTTTTCATTGGGAATCGGATATTGCTGAACCGATTCCATATTTTTTGCATTAATATCTACAATTACTACACGTTTATCAACTTTTTCTACTGGACGTAGGTATAACATTGTGTCGAGAAATACCAATTCTAAAAATTCCATTCCTCCAGTCATACGTATTAACATCACAACCAGCAGAAATATTATCCCTGGAGGCGCAGACCTATAGCATAACTTGAACTCTTTGCAAATATAATTCCAGATCCTCCACCTTATCATCTGGATTCATGTCCCCCTATCAATCAATTAAGCCTTCTTCTCGGGCACGAATTTTCGTCTGAATCCGCATATTTTTACCATGTTCCTTGCAGTCTTCAGGATATACCCCCAAAACATCCTGAATTTTTGTCCAGTAAGTCCGCACTGCCCGTTCTGATTTATATAGTCGATTAGCGATCGCCTTATCTGTTAAACTCTCTTCAAAAGCCAATCGGAGCACGTCCAACCACTCCGGTTTGAGTTCGATACCTGTTTTAATATTTTTTGTATGGGTTGCACCATGAAGCGCCAAATTAACCCGCATTAACATTTCATTTTCAAGCAATGATTTGTCAGCGATCGCAAACCCACCTTGATGATTATCAATCTCGTGCTTAATACGGACTAGTGCTCTGACATAGCTCGTTTGTACCATGAAATTCTGGTGAGGATATTCCTTCAGCAAATTTTTCAAAAGTTTAATTCCCGACTCAATTTCTGCTCTCTCCCCTTGCTCATTGGGAATCGACAAATCCATCACTATCAGATCGAATTTTTTTGATTTTACCTGAGAGACTGTCTCCTTTACTGTTTGAACTTTAAATATACGACCTTTGGAATACTCCCGATTTAACAGCTCGAAAGTTCCATTCAAAATTAATTGATGATCATCTACAACAAGAATATCTGGGTTTCTTGCCACTGTAAAATCCTTGTCAATTATTTCGTTTAAAAAATCTATTAGTATCATACTCTGTATTTTGCCACTTAATATTCATCCAAACAGAAAAGATATTCCAGCTTGATAAGACCCACTGGTCATCTTTTCCTGTGGTGTTTGCGAGTCATTGTCTACTAGTGAGGAGCAAATCGGTGTAGCTGTGAGGCTCGTGGTTAAATAAACCTAAAAAATTTAGCCACAAGATCACTAGTACACCT
>NZ_FYBH01000264.1 GCF_900185595.1 Calothrix rhizosoleniae SC01 | reverse complement strand
AGCGAAGCTTATCGGATGTTAAGGGCTAATTTGACATGTATCAGCAGCGATAAAGAATTAAAAACCATTGTTGTTACCAGCTCCGTACCTCAAGAAGGTAAATCAACGGTATCCGCCAACTTAGCTCTGATTCTGGCGCAAATGGAGCGTAAAGTATTACTGGTAGATGGAGATTTACGTCGTCCAGTTCAACATCATATCTGGGAACTATCCAACAGTGAAGGTTTGAGTCATGTGATTGTAGGACAGGCAAACGTGAGAACTACAATTACCAAAGTTAGTGATCATTTAGATGTTCTCACCGCCGGTGTGGTACCTCCCTCTCCCGCTTCATTGCTAGACTCAAAACGGATGGCTACATTGGTAAATGATTTTGCCATCGACTACGATTTTGTAATTATTGATACTCCCGCCTTGACAGTTGCGGCGGATGCGGCGATTTTAGGTCAAATGGCTGATGGTCTGTTATTGGTAGTTAGACCTGGGGTAGCTAATTCTGTGGATGCCACACTTTCTCGGGAAATTTTACAACAATCCGGTCAAAATGTTTTGGGACAGGTAGTGAATGGAGTAATTACTCAAAATGAATCCCGCAATTACTACTACACAGAGGAAGAAAGCATCCAAGAAACATCAGCTCAAAAAGAGTTAGCCATAAAAGCAAAATAAATAGGGTTTGCTGAACAATTCCTAATTACGATTACGGGAAGTAAAGTGGTTTTTTTGGCGTTTGTAAGTAGCAGCGATCGCTGCTAAGGTACCAGATATTAGTAAAGCCAGATCAGTAGAAGGTTCTGGTGCTGCAACTTTGACTAGAGTTCTCCTGGTAGCAAATAGTGTCAGGTTGGATTTTTTGTTAAAAGTACGCTGTAAAGATCCTTCAACAACGGCAGTGGCAAATTCGTTTTCAGCTTCCTTGTCAAAATCAACAACTTGATCTTCAAAAGTCACCAATATTTTGTCACTCTTTTTACTAGTAAGAGTATCGCCATCACCTAATGTATTTAAGTTACCAACAAGAGTAAAATACTCTAAAGCTTGATCGATAAAACTATTATTTGTATCTGCCGTCAATAGATTATCTGACAATTCCTCTAACTCTTTGTCGCTTAAACCTGTGGTGTCAAACAGCCAAAATCCAATTTCTCCCTCTGCTTGAGCACTCTCTATGGAAGAGTCATCTATTCTCGTTTCCAAATCTACAAATGCTTCAAAATTAAAAGCAAATTCTTCCCCTTGAGCCACATCGAAATTGCCAACTATTTTGGCGTTAGTATTCCCAGTTCCCAGATAATCTTTATTCTCACCAAAGGCTTCACTAGTGGCAAAGGTGTCTATTTCTATGGGTTCAGGAGGAGTGTTAGTAATATTTACCACAGCAGGGCTATTTATTACTTCCACTGGTGCATCTTCATTCTTTGATATAGCGTCAATTTCTGCTTCGTTTAAGCTATCAATAAAGTCAGATTCAGCAGTTAAGCCAGTGATAGTTAATTCAGCTTGGGCAAAAGAAAACGTAGCAGCCTGACTGGGTGATGCAGCTAACACAGAAGTAGCAACAATCGGAGTTAAGAGGAAAGATAATCTCTTCGATGGTATTTTCCTCGATTCTCTCAGGGAGTTTTTCATATAATCCTCTACTGAATGATAATTAAAATATTAATTTTTTGTTTTCTTTACTTGTGTATCTGTGTGGGAAATCAACCTAGTGCTGACGAAATTTATACAGGATAATACCAACGTCATCATGGCTGTTTCCGGAAAATTAAATTCCCAGACTAATCGCACTAACCAGCAGTCTTATTCAAATACGCTCATTCATAACTGAGGTAATAACTAAGCTAGAAACTTAGATATTCATCATGCGATCGCTAAGTATTCATCTTCGTACAAAATTTACATTGAAGTAGGATAGATAAAGTAATCCTAAGATAATTTACCTAGCTTATTTATGAATTTTATGTAAAATTATGGTAAGTCTTACTGAAAAAAGTTAGAAGGCAGCTTTGCAGGAGGCAGTCCAGTGGAAGCTTGTATTCTTGTAGAATATGTTAATTAATAGGTAAGCATCTTTGCTGCTGATTCTTCTACGGGCTTCATTTTACCCAATGGTGCTACTCTTTCCCCCGATGCTTCTTGAGTAAGTCAAGCACGCTGGGATGCACTGACGACTGAACAAAAAGGAACTTTTGCTAATATCTGCCCCGATTTTTTTGTTGAGTTAAGGTCTAGCTCAGATCGGCTGGAGTCATTGCAAAAAAAAATGAGAGAATATATTGAGAATAGTGCTTCTCTTGCTTGGTTACTCAATCCCCAGCAGCCACAAGTAGAAATTTATCGACCAGGCATAGAAGTAGAAATGTTGGACAATCCCACTGAATTGTCGGGTGAGGGGGTGTTACCTGATTTCCTGTTGAATTTGCGTCGGGTGTGGGGTTGAAAATAATATCTGATTCTCATAGTTTTGTCGAGCGATCCTATTATTCAACTTTTTTTTGTTTAATATAATTACGAAAATCATCTATTGTGATTTGATTAAGCCATTGATGACGTTCTTTTGTATAGTCACCATAACCCACTTCTAACTGCTGTAAAAACCTCAGAGTTCCTGCTACACCTAAAGCATCAATTAGGGCTTTATATCCTTGCTGCCTAATTTCCGTCAGTTTCATCGTTTTCCTCCTCTGCTTGCAAAATATTCATTAACCAAATCGTCGGATTTTCGACTTCTACACTCAGAAGATTTTGAGATTGCTTTGCTTTCCTGAAAAGTCTATCGTCAGTCGTTAAAAATATGTCGGCATCTCCCATTTCTGCAAAAGCTAAATGTAACGCATCGTGAAATTTGAAGCTCAACTTCATTAATTCTTCTGCTCTCAAATCAATATTTTCAGTTGATTGAATATAAATATTTGCTACATTTAGTATTGATTTTACCTGTTGCTGTTTAAATGAATCTGAATGTTGGCTAACCTCAAATTCAATAATATCACTATTCATTAATATCCACTTGCCATGTTCGCAATTCTGAATAATTTCTGTTACTGCTTCAGCTTCCATACGAATCCGAAATTGCTCTAAATTGTCTAGATTTCGATTCAAACAACAAACATCGAGATAAATTTTGTAAATTTTACTCATGCCATATTCTAATTGACCCTGAATATGATAAGTCTAATGGAAAAATGACCCGTACTTTTAATACTGAATCTTACGGTTAAATTCGGTTTTTTATTGTCTAAAATAAAACAGAAACCTGCGATCGCATGGCAAACCACAGTAAAACCATCTTAGTCCTAGCTTCCAGCCCTACCAACGAAGCGAGATTGCGGCTAGATACAGAAATGCGGGAAATTGATGAGGGTTTGCGAAGGTCACAACACCGCGATAAATTTACATTGCGATCCAAATTCGCCGTTCGTCCCGATGATTTACGTCGTGCTTTGTTGGATTTTAAACCGCAAATTGTGCATTTTTGCGGGCATGGTTCAGGGGAAAATGGCTTAATGTTGGAAGATGATGCTGGTTTAGCACAACTTGTTTCTACCCAAGCCTTAGTCAATTTATGCAAACGATTTGCGGCGCGAGGACTAGAATGTGTGGTTCTCAACGCTTGCTACTCAGAAGTTCAAGCTAACGCGATCGCAGAGCATATTGATTATGTGGTAGGGATGAATAGTACAATTGGTGACGATGCTGCGATTAAGTTTGCAATTGGCTTTTATGATGAGTTAGGAGCTGGTTATTCTTATGAAGATGCCTATCACGGTGGTTGTGATGCCATTGCACTACAAGGAATTCCCGAAGAAAATACCCCAATCTTCAAAAACCTAAAAAAAAGTCCAATTAACAGCAATAAATCGAGAAATCGAGTTGATGACTTGGTACAACAGGTACGTACCCGCATCCACAACACCATCCAAAGTTTACACGAGACAATGCCGTTGTGGGGAATCGATAATTGGGTTCCCCTGGGCGATTTGTTTGTCGATGTCAATATTCTGGAGTCCCTCAGTAGTAACCGCAGGTCAGAATTGGATGATTTATGGCAGGATTTTACGAAGTGTGAATCCAACTACCGCAGTTTGGATCGCATTGGTTTGGGTAATCAACAGCAGCGCGTTTCCGGGTTAGTTGTATTGTTACGGAATACCAACTTGATGGTGGTGGGAAAACCGGGTTCGGGGAAAACCACATATCTGCAAAGGATTGTCACCGAGTGTAATAACGGAAAATTGCAAGCCCAAAGAATTCCTGTGTTGATAAAGCTGCGGGATTTTGTGGATGATGGACGTAGATATGACTATAACTTGGAGCAATTTTTGGGACAGTTTTGGCGGTTGAGTAGTACAGATATGGAATTGGTGCTAAACCAGGGTAAAGCTTTGGTGTTATTGGATGGGTTGGATGAGGTGACGGGGGAAACAGGAAAGCAAATTACCAAGGAAATCAAGCGGTTTGCCCGTGTTTATCCCCAGGTGTTGGTAGTGGTGACTTGTCGGACACAAAGCCAGGAATCGCGGTTTGAAAGGTTCGATTATGTAGAGGTGGCTGATTTTAACTCCGAGCAGGTGAGAGCTTTTGCAGCACATTGGTTTGGGGCTGTATGTGGGAATGGAGGGGAGAACAAAGCGCGGTATTTTTTGGAGCAGTTGTTTAGGGAAGAAAATAAATCGATTCGGGAACTTGCAATTACACCGATTTTGTTGAGTTTGACTTGTGCAGTGTTCCAAGAAAAGGAGAAATTTTACTCGAAGCGTTCCAAGTTATATGAGGAAGGGTTGGAGTTATTGTTGGTACAGTGGGAAAAATCGCGGGAAGTGGGGAGGGATCAGGTTTATCGGGATTTGTCGGTGGAGCGAAAGCTGGAGTTATTGAGTTATGTTGCGGTGAAAAAGTTCGAGCAAGAACAATATGTGTTGTTCGAGCAGGAGGAGTTGGAGGGGTATATTGGGGAGTTTTTGGGGATTAAGCGACGGGAAAGTCAGGGGGTGTTAAAAGCGATCGCATCTCAATATGGATTATTGATTGAGCGATCGCACAAGGTTTGGTCATTTTCCCATTTGACTTTTCAAGAGTATTTGGTAGCGAAGTGGTTTTGTGATCGGGATAATTGTAATGCATTAGTTGCCCAGGTAACAAAGATATACTGGAGAGAAGTATTTTTACTTGTTTCAGAATTAATAGCAAATGCAGATTTACTATTAACATCGATGAAATATCAAATTGACATACTATTAGCAGGAGATGATAAACTACAGCAATTTTTAGAGTGCTTAAAAGATAGAGAAAAATCAATTACTCATCCATATAAATTTGCATCAGTAAGAGCTTTTTATTTTGATATTTTATTTACACTGGCAATTGCACTTGATAAAGCTGAGAATAGTAAGTTTGTTGATCTTACCAAAGATGGTAACTTAATATTCTTTTTTGAGGGTGCTTTTGCTTTAACTCTTTCTCGTGCGTGTGACGATAGAATTAAGCTAAGTGGAAGAGGTAACTCATACTTATACTTAGATTACGCTTTGGTTTATGCCCTAGCCATTTCCTTTGCGTTTAATCGTAAATATAAGTAGGTT
>NZ_FYBH01000262.1 GCF_900185595.1 Calothrix rhizosoleniae SC01 | reverse complement strand
AACGGCAAATGTACCAACGGAATTAAGTTGTAAGTAAAAAATAATTAAGATTAATCATTCTTTGAATCCTCTGGATTTAGACAGAGGTTAAACTTATTACTTATTACTTATTACTTATTACTTGTTACTTATAAACCTAGGAACGCCTTGCATTTAAGCAACACCATTCTTTTCTTTTCCATAGGGTAGCAACTAACCAACCATTTTGTTCCAAGACATCCGCTACATCTTTAGATTGTTCAAGTAAAATGCCGCTAAAGATAGCCCAAGTAGTTGGTTTGGCGATCGCACTTATGCCTGGGATTAAATCTATAATTATATGAGCCAGAATATTACAAACAATCCCATCTACCGGTGCTGGAACCATTTGAGACAAAACATCTACACTACCTTCTGCTACCAGCAAACGTTTACTATCAATATCATTCAGGGCAAGATTATCCTGAGTTGATTTTACTGCCAGGGGTTCTTTGTCTACAGCATATACTTGCTTTGCTCCTAGCAATAAGGCTCCAATGGAAAGGATACCAGAACCACAGCCAATATCAGCAATTACCACATCTTGTTTCTGCACTTCTTGAGTGTAAGGGTCAGGGATGAATCGCATTTCTAAGGATTCTAAACATAACTGGGTCGTAGGATGATTTCCTGTTCCAAAAGCTACACCTGGATCGAGTCGGAGAACTAATCGATCGCAATCTTCTGGGACTGTTAACCATGCAGGATTAATCAAAAAGCGATCGCCGATTTCTTCTGGATGCCAATATTGTTTCCAGCTACTTGCCCAATCTTCCTCATCAATCAATTGCCAAGAAACATGTGGGTCACTACTGCTCAAACACAGAGCATCTTGACGTAACAATAATGATAATGCAGATAAATCCAGTAGTTTAACCTTAACATTGGGTATGTAGGCTTTAATAATAGAGTGATCGCCTTTCTTCTCGCTAGCTGTACCCTGACAACCAAAGTTTTCCAATCGCCAAAAAATGGAATCTTCTTGAACAGGTTCGCAGATAATTTGTATTTCCCACCAGGTATTGGACATATAGCGCTACGCACAAGTAATAAGTGAGCCATTGCGGTGGACGGTAAGCCATTGCGGTGGACGGGTTTCCCGGCATAAAGCAAGTGGCGCAACCCGGAGGGGTTCCCCGGCATAAAGCAAATGACGTTGACGCAGTCTCTCCGAAGGAGATACTCCGAAGGAGTAATAAGTAATAAGTTTACTGTTCATAGGTTTGCTGCTTCAAAAATGTCCTCATGTGCTTTGGTAGTGCTACATTTGAGAGTTTGAAGTGTCAAGGATAAAGGGTGAAAGAGTCATCACTTCATCCTTTATCCTTCATCCTAACCTGCCCGAAGTCAAGCCTACGGGTATCAATTTTGGTTAAAGTGTTACAGTATAGGCATCTCGAATACCTTGTACTTTGGTAATCTCACTTAAAATTCCTTCTGGTAATGGGTCATCAATACTGAGAACCATGACCGCATCACCACGAACGATTTTACGCCCCACTTGCATACTGGCAATATTGACATTAAAGCTACCCAAAAGGGAACCAATTTTACCAATAATTCCTGGCATATCCCGGTGTACAGTAAATAGCATATATTGATTTGGGGGTACGTTAATTGGGAAACCATCAATGTTTGTCACCCTAATTTCCCCATCACCCAACAAAGCACCAGTTACGGAATGGGTACCCAAATTACCAGTGGCTTCTAAATGGAGGGAACCGGCATAATCTTTAACAGCCTCATCCTTGGTTTCAATCACGCGGATACCCCTTTCCTTTGCCTCGATACTGGCATTCACATAATTTACCCTTTCCCTTAAAGCTTGGAAAAGTAAACCTTTAAGAGATGCAATTACCAAAGGCTGGCTTCTGTTGGTTGCCAATTCCCCTTGTAAGCGAACATTAAGTACTTCTACTCTACCACCAGCTAATTGCCCTACTAAGTTACCGAGGGTTTCCGCCAACTGCATATATGGTTTGAGTTCTTCCAAGATATCGGGACTGAGTCCAGGAATATTCACCGCAGAACGTGCAGGTAATCCCAACAATACATCCCGAATTTGTTCGGCAACATCAATCGCCACATTCACTTGGGCTTCAGTGGTTGATGCACCCAAATGTGGTGTCAAAATCATCTCTTTACCCAAGGACTTTAAAGGAGATTCTTCCAGAGGCTCAGACTCGAACACATCCAGGGCTGCACCAGCTATTTTGCCTGATTTGAGGGCATCTGCTAAAGCTGATTCATCAACTATTCCTCCCCTAGCACAGTTAATAATTCGAGCATTGGGCTTCATTTTTGCCAATCTCTCAGCATTGATTAAGTGAGTAGATTCTGGTGTTTTGGGGATGTGTAGGGTGATGTAATCTGATTGTTGCAGCAACAAATCTAAATCAACTAATTGACAACCAAGCTGTTCGGCTCTTTCATTGGACAGGAAGGGGTCATATGCTAGTAATTTCATTCCCATTGCCTTGGCAACCTTAGCAACGTGGGAACCTATTTTACCCAAGCCGACAACACCAATGGTTTTTTTGTATATTTCTGCTCCTACATAGCTCTTACGATCCCAGTTCCCGCTTTTTACCGAAGCATTGGCATCAGGGATATAACGGGACAAAGATAACATCATTGCTAAAGCGTGTTCGGCAGCAGCGATGGTATTTCCCTGGGGAGAATTTACTACTACAATGCCCTGGCGGGTAGCAGCAGGAACATTCACATTATCCACGCCCACACCAGCACGACCTATAATTTTGAGATTAGTGCCAGCTGCTATGATTTCTTCTGTGACACGGGTTCCAGAACGAATCATGAGGGCATCATATTCGCCAATGATTTGAACTAATTCTTCTGGTTGGAGTCCTATTTTGACATCAACGGTAGCAACTTGGGATAAAATATCAATCCCAGTTTGGTCAATTGGATCGGAGACGAGAACCTTAGACATGATTGCTTAGTTTTTCTTTTTAGAGGTAATTGCGGTCGGTGGACTTTTAAGTTTAAGGTTGATCTGTACCTATTAAGC
The DNA here is from genome assembly GCF_900185595.1 of Calothrix rhizosoleniae SC01. Taxonomy (GTDB): domain Bacteria; phylum Cyanobacteriota; class Cyanobacteriia; order Cyanobacteriales; family Nostocaceae; genus Calothrix_A; species Calothrix_A rhizosoleniae. The sequence goes on along the minus strand of NZ_FYBH01000262.1, from coordinate 5,747 downwards.
AAGCATTTTTTGAGCTGAAGCACAACCACATCTCTTGTTTTATGGCATGAGAGCAACGGTGGAAGTATTCTTCCATAATTTGAACATAACAGGATTGCCACACCCACGGCGTTAATATAAACCACGAGCAGCCTAAATACCTATTTTTTTATTAAAAATAAAAATTTCAAAATCTATAGTTTTGGCTGTATTTTTGTTGGCAGGGGAGTAGGGAGTAGGGAGTAGGGAGTAGGGAGTAGGGAGTAGGGAGTAGGGAGTAGGGAGTATAGGGGGTGTGGGAAGATGGGGAAGATGGGGAAGAGAGGGAAGGAGGGAAGGAGGGAAAGAGGGAAAGAGGGGAATCCCACACTCCCACACGCAGGATTGATGATTGCTCTCGATTACTGAATTTATGCTCTAGGCTCCACAGCATCGGAAAAATGGCATTCCCCCCTGCTTCTTCTGGTCAAGTGTAAATTCTCACTCGTCCGGATTAATACCCATTTCCCTTAGCTTTTGTGCTAAACGTTCAGCCCGTTCACGTTCCTGTTCAGCCCGTTCACGCTCTTGTTCAGCTCGTTCGCGCTCCTGTTCTGCTTGTTCACTACTCCATAACAGCAAATTACCTTGCTTATCCCACCACCGCAACCAATTCATGGTTTGACATAGTCTTTCACCTTGCCAAATTCCCAAAAATAGCTCTAATTCCGGAATCCAAAAATGCCCGTTAGTATCGGCTTGCTGCAATGTATAATGACCATTTTGCAAACAGCGTACTTCTATAATTGCTTCGTAGGGATCGTAAGTTACGTAGGTGGGAACTTGGAGAATCTTTTCGTAGAAGTATAATTTGCCATAGGGAGGAGTTGAACGTACTGATAGTTCTCCACCTTCCGTGTCTGAGAGAAATTCCATGACTAACGCTACTGGTTCGCCTTCTAGGTTTTGTGTATAACTACGGCGAACTATCTCAGGAGCTATAGGCTGTACTTGAGACACATAAAACCAATCTGGTGCTTTGACAACAATTTTTTTATTTACTGTGGCTACTAGACCAAAATTAGAGCCAATCAGCATATTATTTTGCATCATTCCTGCTGCTCCTAGGGCATCCGTAAGTGCAGCAGCTAAAGGAGGTTGCTGAATGTTTTCCACGGGGTCATCAGGTAAAATGAAATCTGCTGGAAGTGCTTCCCAACTAATGTTTAGCTCTTTTTGCACGGGATGCAAGCTCTGTAGAACCATAGAACTATTCCCAAAAATTACACCTAGAAGTTGATAGCGATGGTGACACCAATCCTATACCTTTTTCTGATTAGCGATCGCCACAAATTGTCGCAAACTCAATAAATTTAAACTATGTCCCAAAGCTAAAGGTAAAACTGTGACCCCTTCTAGTCGAGATTGTACCCAACCTTCCCCCCAATACCATTCATGGAAGCCGTCAATTCCTTGGCTCAATATTAAACGCAGGCAATCATCGCCGACTACATCCACACTATGTTGAATCGGAATTGGACCATTCCAGCTAGTAAACTCAAACCCAGGATGTAATTCTGTGGGCATTTCCTTCGGTAGACGACTCATAGCTAGCCATGTTTTGAATTTCTCTGGCAACAATAGACTCTCACGAATGGTATGTGCCGATGCATCAATTTCTATCCGCAGTTGACTTTTTTGGAAATTACCTAGCATTGGCTCTTCTCAATCCCTTTCTTTCAGTATGACAGATCAGTAGTTGAACAAAATTAAACTCATTCATGGAGACAGGGAACAGAGAACAGGGAACGGGGAACAGAAAATAATGTGTGTAATTAATTCTGTCTAAGTACTTGAAGACTAGCCGTTACAAGATGACATTGAAGCAATCTCAAATATGCCACAAAAATTATCAGTAGGGGCACGGCATCGGTAAATCTCTTGGGTTATAGAATAATCTTACCCACGCCGTGCCCTTTGCATACCAATTCAGGTACTGATAACTGAAATGATGCTCACCTGACAAAATCATCCCACAATGGGAGCAATGCCAATTCTTCGTGAGGGCACGGCAGGCATAATCTTTTAATATATAAAGTATCTTACTGGTGCCGTGCCCCTACTCATCTGTCCCATTCTTTTTTCAAAATGGTATAACAAAATCTTCAATTGCCCAATATGTTCGGTGGATACCAAAAGCTTTACAATAGGGAAAGTTAATATGTTAAGAAATGTAAGGTCATTTCATGGCAGATCGATTAATTCGGGCAACGGCAGCTGGAGGAGGCATTAGAGCGGTAGGTGCTATTACTACCCAATTGACGGAAGAAGCACGACAACGTCACCAACTTTCCTATGTGGCTAGTGCAGCATTAGGACGGACTATGGTATCCGGCTTGTTGATGGCTTCTAATATGAAACGACCAGGTTCTAGGGTCAATATCCGAGTCAAAGGTGATGGCCCTTTGGGTGGAATTTTAGTTGATGCTGGTTTAGATGGAACAGTGCGCGGCTATGTACAAAACTCTGCCATTGAATTACCTCCTAATGCCCAAGGTAAGTTAGATGTTGGTGGTGCAGTCGGTGATGGTTATCTCTATGTTGTCAAGGATATTGGGTATGGCTACCCCTACTCCAGTACTGTAGAATTGGTATCTGGTGAAATTGGGGATGATGTTAGTAATTACCTGGTGCGTTCAGAGCAAACTCCTTCAGCCCTAATTGTAGGTGTATTTATCAATAGTTCTGGTGTTACCGCCGCCGGTGGTTTGCTGGTACAGGTATTACCAAAAGCAGCTAGGGATGAGGCTTTAGTCGAAAAGCTAGAATCCCGTGTATCCAGTTTGGCTGGATTTACTCCTTTACTGCAAGCTGGGAAGACATTACCAGAAATATTTCAAGATATTTTAGGAGATATGGACTTGAACATATTTCCCGAAACTCAAATGTTAAAATTCCATTGCGGTTGCTCTTTCGATCGGGTTTTGGGAGCCTTGAAAATGTTAGGGCAAGATGAGCTACAAGATATGATTATCAAAGATAATGGTGCAGAAGCAACTTGCGAATTTTGTGGCACTGTCTACCATGCTAATGAGGATCATCTTTTACAACTCATTTTTGATTTACAAGCAGAATCTTCTGCTACACTTTAAAAGTATAAAAAACAACTAGATTTTTTTCATGGCTAGTTGTATATATGTAGAGGGGTGCGGATATCAAGTGGCTTTTCCCTACGTGGTAAAGTTACAATAAAGACAATGAGACTTGCGATCTTTGAGCGATCGCTGTTAAATTATTTTGGTGTGAGCAATGGCAGAGCGGGATATTCCAGAGAGTTGGTCTTTAGACAAAACTGAACAGCCAGGTATAATGGCAAGATTATCCCGAATTGGCAAAACAGGTGATACTCACCATTCTCAAGTTTCAGCAACTAGTTCTCATGCAAATCCTGTGAACCGAACTACAGATAAGCATTTTGGCATAAACGACCACTCAGATAACACTGTACCATCAAGCCAAGTTTCTGGTAACAAATTACGAAAGTTGCCACGTTGGGCAAGAAGCTGGGTTTTGTGGACGGTAATATTAGCGTTAGCTCCAGGTAGCATTGCGTTTCTCGCTATGTCGATGCTATTGAAGTTACCTTCAGCCCCCAATTGTCCATCTATTTTTTGGCCCCTTGCTAGCGCCTCCGTAAGATTACATTGCGCTCAATTGGCAGCTTCTAAGCAGAATGTCAAAGATTTATTACAAGCAATTTCCTTAGTTAAGCATCTACCCCAAAGTCATCCTTTAAGGGGAGAGATTGATCGTTTAATAGAAGGGTGGTCACGGGATATTCTGGATTTATCCGATGTCCGTTTTCAAGATGGGAAATTAGAAGAAGCGATCGCTACAGCCCGACAAATACCAAGAGATTTAGCTGCTTACAAGCTTGTTGATGAGAAGATAGCTGGCTGGCGCTCCACATGGTCAAAGGCAGAAAAATTATATACAACATCAGAGGAGCATATCCGGGAACAACGTTGGTATCAAGCTTTTTTAGTGGCAGCGAAATTGCTACGTGTTGATAATAAGTATTGGGCAACTACAAAATATAATCAACTGAATCAGTTAATTACCCAGACAAGGGAAGATGGGAATAAGTTAGCTCAAGCTAAATCCCTGGCTAAGAGTAGCAAGGTCAAAAATTTAGTGAAAGCAATTGAGCTAGCGGAATCTATTGGTAAGAAGAGCTACATTTACTCTAAAGCCCAGGAAATAATTCCTGAGATTGGGCAAACAATGTTAGATTTAGCTCAATCTGAGTTGGATAAGAAAAATGGTGATGAAGCAATTGCCATTGCCCAAGAAATTCCGGATATTACTGGGTTAACAGAAACAAAAGATGATTTCATTGCTTTAGCTGAAGCCAAAAATAGTGCTTGGCTCGGCACCATTTATGGTTTGGAAGTAGCTATCTCTCAAGCGCAACAAATAGATGCTTCTCGACCAGTTTATGATCAAGCGCAGCAATTAATTGCTCGTTGGCAGTTGGAAATAGAAGATGTTTCTCGTTTAGATCAAGCCCGGTTGCTAGCTAGTCAAGGAACCATAGGAGATTTGAATGCAGCAATCTCCCAAGCACAACTTGTCCCTGCAAATAACCCCCGTTCGAGGGAAGCTAAACAGGAAATTAGACGTTGGGTTGGTGAAATTCAAACGATTGAAGATCGTCCCTATTTAGAACGAGCCGATCAAATAGCTTTGTTAGGAGATATTAACTCTTTACAAGCAGCAATTGCCGAAGCCAGACAAATTCGTCGAGGTCGTGCGTTATACAGAGATGCCCGGAAGAAAATTTCCAGATGGAGGTATCAAGTCCAGAGGATTCAGGATCGCCCTGTATTAGATCAAGCGCGAACGCTGGCTGATAGGGGTAATTTAAATGGTGCGATCGCAGCAGCCAGCCAAATTTCCCGAGGTAGGGCACTTTCTAGGGATGCTAGGAGGGATATTAATAGATGGCAAAGCGAAATTAATGCGAAGCAAAACTGGAAAAGGGCAAAAGAAGTAGCATTGCAAGGAACTCCGAATGCTTTAGCTAGAGCTATGCGCTTGGCTCGTCGCATACCCCGTACCAATGCTTTACGAATAGATGCCAATATTGCGATGGATCAGTGGAGTCGGCAACTCTTAGATATAGCCCGTTCCCAAGGGGTATCTGATATGATTCGGGGTATTAGAACAGCTAAAATGATTCCTAGAGGTACTGCTGCTTATAGTGCTGCAAGGGAACAAATTCGGACTTGGCAAAACTTTCTCAAGCCTATACCTCAGGAAGTAGAAAGAGTAACTTCACCTACACCTAAAGTAGAAAATACTACTGCGCCAGAGCCTTCTCCGGCTACACCAACGCCAACACCAACGGCAGCGTCAACACCAACACCCACACCAACCTTAACGCCAGATCCTACAACCAGCGACTAATAATATCATGTCCGGTTAAATACTTATCATTAGGATTGCAAGGGGGCAGGGAGCAGGGAGCAGGGGGAGAAAGAGTTTGGGCGATTTTTGAAAAAACACTTATAGAAATTCTGTATAGAAATGTGGTGGATATGGGAGGTGCGATCGCTCTTTTGGTGCAAGTGGAACTTTTATTTGACCTCTTCCACTGCGCCTAATGCTTTGAGGGTGGCGATTTCGGCTTCTGTTAAACCCTTCACACCTGTGATATTCATGCGTTTGTAGGGTTTTTCATTTATCAGGGTTTGGAAGCAATCGCCCATTTTGACATCCCACAGCTT
>NZ_FYBH01000045.1 GCF_900185595.1 Calothrix rhizosoleniae SC01 | reverse complement strand
ACTCTATGGTGCTGCTGGTGACGATACCATTAAAGGAGGTATTGGCAATGATACTCTCTATGGAGGAGATGGTAACAATTACCTTTATGGAGAAAATGACAATGATACTCTTTACGGTGGTGGTGGTAATGATTATTTAGATGGAGGGAATGGCACAGATTTACTATATGGTGGAACTAGCGAAGATACTCTTCACGGTGGAGCTGGTGATGATGAAATCTATGGAGATTATGGTAATGATGTTTTACACGGTGATGGTGGGATAGATACTTTGACTGGGGGAAATGGCACAGATAAATTTGTCTTCACTTTATTGGATAATTATGATGTCATCACCGATTTTGATGCTAGCGAAAGCGATAAAATTGTCATTGATAGTTCTAGTACTGGTATTTCTAGCATCAATGATTTAACTTACAGTTATTCCTCTATGTTAAATATAGGAGTGATTTACTTTAATGAACAGCAAATTATCCAGTTAAATGATGCAAGTGCTTTTGCTCTAGATTCTCAGAATTTTGAATTTATTTGATAAATATGGCCTTGCATAGTCAGAAATAATGAGATGAAAGCTGCTCTCATATTTTATCCGGTGTTAATGAACTTATATTATCACTGTTTAGAGAAGCGGAAGGGGTTGGAAAACTATGTTGGAAAATCCAAAAGTCAAGAAATATGAAAGAAAAATAACACCTTTAGAAAGCCTGTTTGCACGCTCTCCTTCTGCTATTGTCACTGTTGTTGCTCGGATTAAGGGAAGTATATCCAATAGCATGTTAATCAATGCCGTTTCCAAAGTCCAGCAGAGACATCATCATCTCAGAGTTCGGATTAAGCAGGATCAGCATAACGCTCTATGGTTTACATCAGAAGGGGTTAAGGAAATATCAGTAGAGATAGTACCTCGAGACTCGGATGATCATTGGATTAAAGTGTATCAGGAGATCTGCCAGATTCCCTTTGAATTTGACGAACGTCCCCCTATACGATTTATTTTAGTTCAATCTCCCCTTAAATCTGAGTTGATAATTTTATGTCATCATATTATTTGTGATGGACTGTCATTAGCCTATCTTGCAAGGGACTTAATGGTTCATCTTGGGGAGCCAGATCGAGAAGTAGAGGTGTTACCCAATCCGGTTCCCATTAACCGAGATAATATCCCCAGGGAAGTTTCACTTAATCCTATTATTAGGTTTTTGATAAATCGAATTAACAAGAAATGGGAAAAAAGAAAATATATTTTGACCAAGAAGATTACAAAAACCTCAATGCAGCCTATTGGATGAATTACAAACATCGCATGTTATCCGTTGAATTGTCTGCAGCTCAAACCTCCGCATTAGTTGAGCGATGTAGAAAAGAAGAGGTAACTGTAAATACTGCATTGACTACCGCTTTTATCGGAGCACAATATATGGTTCAGGGTGATAAACCCTATCATTCAAGTATAGGTGTTGCTGCTAACTTAAGGGAACGTCTACAGATACCTGTGGGTGAAGTAATGGGATTTTATGCTGGGTTAGTAACTCTAAAATGTAAATATAATGGAAGAAGAAATTTTTGGGAAAATGCTCGCAGGTTTCACCGAAAAATAAAACCACTTTTTACTAACAAAACACTGTTTAAAAAACCTCTAGTATGGTGTTATCTTGAACAAGCAATTCTAGAATCCTTCAATTTCAAGAAAATAGGCAGGTTTTTTCCCGCAAATTTTACAAAATATGAAAAACTTTCTGCCTTCAGCACATGCAATGATGTGGTTTTATCTATTCTTAAAAGGAACAAGATGGACTCTCTCAATCAGATTTTTATGGGGACAGCCATAACGAATTTCACCCGTATGGATTTCCCAAGCAAGTACGGACAATTAGAGTTAGACCGTTTGATTATGAATCCTGGTAGTGCTTTTCCTTTGGCTAATATCAATTTAATATTGGGTGTTGTAACTTGTGCCGGGAAACTTAGTTTAGTTATAGAGTATGCAGAAGAAACTATTGATACAACAACCATGAAAAAAATAAAAGATAAAGCCATGAAAACCTTGCTTATCTAAGAAAGGGAAAATGATTTTTGGATGCAATCTGGAATGCTGTATTGAGGATTTGTAGGTCACAACGTATTACAAAAGTCAAGAATAACCGTCTGTCGTTATTTACTGACATTGCAAAGGAAAATAAAAATGAGCGAATCCGTTGAAAAACAGTGCGTGGTTCCGTGCAAGGAGAATCCAACCCGTGATTGGTATGCATGGAACAACTTGATGCCGCCTAAACCCGATGATTTTCACATCGTTGGTGAAGCACAGGTTGGGAATCCGGGAATTGTGGCAAAACTCTTTCCTAAGGTACCACAAGGAATCAATCCTGACATCCTCTTGATGAATCTAATTCTTGTTCAGCAGCCGGGAATTTGGCCACAAATTGTTATCTGGGTTCCAGTGCGGTATGACAAAATTCTCATGAACAGCACTTACAAGAGTGTGGAAATATTCTGCGATGATCAGAAGATCGCAGATGTTAAGGTTGAAGATGTGCATTAGCACACATAGCACAAGTCAATCGTCTACTGTTCATAGGTTGAGGAGCATCCCATTTTTTAACAGCCTGTAGGCTTAAAGCCTGGAGATACAAGAACAAAGCCTGCTGCATCACGCTTTGTTCTTGTAGGAGGCTCACAATTTGGGATACTCCCGTACCTTAAACTTAATAAGTGGGTACTGAAGAGTCGACTTCTTTACTCCAAGCGGTAATACCACCCTTAACATTTACCCCTTCAATGCCAGCTTGTTTGAGGATAGCCAGGGCTTTGGCAGAACGACCACCCATTTTACAATGGGCATACAAGCGATCGCCATTGAACAATTCTTTGATCTTGTCCACACCCGTACCAGTTTCAATTTCCGATAAGGGGATTAAAACAGAACCAGGAATCCTGGCAATTTCATACTCGTGGGGATTACGAACATCCAAGAGTGTAAAATCATTGGCACCACTGTCTAGCAATTGCTTTAATTCTGCAACTGTGATTTCTTGAATCGCTGATTGTTCTTCTGCTTCTTGCGCCTTGGCTTGAGGAATACCACAGAATTGTTCGTAATCAATCAGTTTTTCAATCACTGGACGAACGGGGTTGGGACGTAACTTCAACTCCCGGAACTGCATTTCTAGGGCATTGTACAGTAGTAATCGCCCACTGAGGGTATTACCTTGACCAATAATAATTTTTACAGTTTCTGTTGCCTGGATTACGCCAATAATTCCTGGCAAAATTCCCAAAACTCCACCTTCTGCACAAGAGGGAACCATTCCTGGTGGTGGTGGCTCGGGATACAAATCGCGGTAGTTTGGTCCACCTTCGTAATTAAATACCGTTGCTTGCCCTTCAAAACGGTAAATAGAACCGTAGACATTGGGCTTGTTCTCTAGCACACAAGCATCATTAACTAAATACCGAGTCGGAAAATTATCTGTACCATCAACCACCACATCATAGGGTTTGATGATATCGAGGGCATTTTCCGCACTTAGACGGGTTTCGTATAAATCAACTTGGCAATGGGGATTAATTTCGTGGATGCGATTCTTGGCTGATTCAATTTTGGGTTTATCTACCCAAGATGTACCATGAATTACTTGGCGTTGCAGGTTAGAGGTATCAACCACATCGAAATCTACAATCCCGATGCGCCCGATACCTGCTGCTGCCAAATATAAAAGTAATGGAGAACCTAATCCACCCGTACCAATACACAGCACACTGGCTGCTTTCAGACGCTTCTGTCCTGCCAATCCGACTTCAGGTAAAATCAGATGGCGGGAGTAGCGTTCGTAATCATCTTGTGTTAACTGGATTTGATCCAGATTGGGATTCAGCATAGCATTTCGATGAAGAAGCGCAGACTTTTTATGGTAACTAAAAATGATACCTTTTTACTTATATTCTTTTATAGTTTTTTACCCAAGTTCAAAATTTTTTCTGGTTGAAATAGGTGATTTGTATCTAAACACCAACTATTCATTTCAATTGGTACGCCATTTTCAATGGCAACTATAATATACGAATATTCTTGCCAAGCACACAAGCGGTCAAATTCGGAAGGAGTGGCGGGATAATCGGGATGGGAGTGATAAAAGCCGATGATATCAATGTTTTGCTCCCTGGCTTGTTTTTGTGCTTGTAACATTACTTGAGGTGCGATCGCATATCTCCGCCGTTTACTATATTCTTGACTATCCCCAGGAAAATCTTCTGCTGTATCTCCTTCCCAAGCATTTTCTGTGGGCATAACTGCTACAACTGTTTTACCACCATCAGTAAAGTGACCAAATAAAATACCACAACACTCTTCAGGATAGGTTTTTTGACCATGAGCGTAAATTATTTGTAATTGTTCTTCACTGAGATGGATCATAATGCTCTAAGTAATAAGTAATATTGTCGTTCTGAAGAGACATCTGTTTTCCAACTATCCCCCCTACGCAGTCCTATTATTCTGGCTGGTACAGTTTTAGCATTCCTAATTCATGTGTCTATTTTATACATTCCCCTAGAGCAAGCTTTTTTATATACCAAACCTGTAGGGATAGAAACTTGGGGTTTGTTGATTGCTTTGAGTTTAACAGTATTGATTGCGATTGAGGTTCACAAATTGAGGTGGTATTGGCAGAAGAGAGTGATAGTTGTTAGTTGTTAGTTGTTAGTTGTTAGTTGGTAGTTGATGGTTGATGGTTGTTAGCTGGTAGTTGGTAGTTGGTGGTTGGTAGTTGTTAGTTATTAGTTGGTAGTTGGTGGTTGATGGTTGATGGTTATTTATTTCATCTCCCCACACTTCCCACACTTACTATACTTCCCACACTTCTTTCACTCCTTCCCTCTTTCCCTCTTTCCCCTCTTTCCCACACTCCCCCTGCTCCCTGCTCCCTGCTCATCCGCCTCTTAACCCTTCCCTGCACCTAAATATAATTCTCCTACTTGAGGATCATTTAATAAATCTACTCCGGCTCCAGAAATAGCATCCCTTCCTGATTCTAAGACATAACCGCGATCAGACATTTCTAAAGCTTTACGGGCATTTTGTTCCACTAATACAATTGCTGTACCTGCCTGATTGACCTGTTTAACCTGCTCGAATACCTGTGTTACCAAAATGGGGGATAAAGCGGCGGAAGGCTCATCTAAAATCAACAGAATGGGTTCCAACATCAAAGCTCTACCCATAGCTAACATCTGTCTTTCTCCACCGGATAGGGTTCCCGCACGTTGGCGACGGCGATCTGCTAGTCTGGGAAACATATCAAATATTCGCTTTTTTAATGGTGTCAAGGGGACATTGCGAACAAAAGCACCCATTTCCAAATTTTCTTCCACACTCAAGGAAGGGAAAACGTTAGATATTTGTGGTACGTAACACATTCCTTGTTGTACAATCTGATTGGATTTGAGTCCGGTAATATCTTCACCTTTAAAAGTAATATTGCCTGTATGGGGTGTTAACAGCCCAAAAATTGCTTTTGCTAGGGTAGATTTTCCCGCACCATTGGGACCAATTACTGTAACTAATTCCCCTGCCTCAACCCGAAAGTTAATTCCTTGCAGGATATCTACATCTTTAATATATCCGGCGTGGACATTATGCACTTCTAGTAAATATTCATTATTCATAAAATGTTAGATTTTAAATTTTGGATTGGTTATCAAAGATCAGGTATGAGATTTGATCATGGGTTGCTGAACTCACCATCTATTTAATAAGTTAGTTACTGATTAATGAGTAATTCTCTAGATTTTAAATTATGAATTGAATACAAGTAAAATATTATCGTGATAGTCAACAATTCCATAAATATCTTTTTTATTTTCAGAATTTTATGCCTATTTTGTTGGGATAAAAGAGAGGGTTTTAGTCTTAATTACAAAATATTCACAGTAGTCATACCAATTTGAAAAATGATTGGGACAGATGGGAAGAAAAGCTTATATAGTAACTCTTTCACCATCCAAAATCGTTCGATTGAGAGCTCACAACGAAGTCTAAAATTTAAAATCCAAAATAGTATCATTTGTCATTGCTCATCTGTAAGGACACAAATGGCAAATGACAAATAGTTATAATGGGGTTTTTTGTAAATCCGGTTTTTCTTCTTGGACAATAGCATTGTCGACTGGACATACTTGAAAACAAATACCACAGTCAATACAAGTGGCAAAGTCTATCCAATACCAATCAGTACCCTTAACATTTTTTCCTGGTCCTTCATGAATGCAAGCTACTGGACAGGCAGTTACGCAGTCTGCAACACCTTCACAGACATCTGTGGCAATTGTGTGTGGCATGGTTCCCCCTCTCTTTTTTCTTTATGAAATCAAGTATCAAGTTTAAAGGAAAAAGCAATTCTTTGCTTGCTTTTTTCCTTAAATCATCGACTTTTATTCTCCCTTTGATTCCCTGACAGATTCAATTACGGGGGAAGCGTTTGCCCCAATCCAAGCAATTTGGATAATATTGTGATCGCTTGCATATTGCTTAATTTCTTGGGCATTCCTACCACCTAAATCTATCTCTACCCTGACTAATTGGTGAGAATTCCTCAGCTTTTGGGCATAAGCAAAGGCTGAGGCATAGGCATCTGGTGTTTCTGGTACTACTAACCAGTTAGTAGTTGGTGTGGCTCGCGGTAGTTGCTGGTTGTGGGAGAGTAATTGATATAAATCTTCAATGGCAAAAGCAAAACCAATACTAGGTATATTTTCTCCTTGAGGATGATACAACCCTAATAGTTGATCATATCTACCACCACTACATAAAACAGTTGCTCCTGTTTCTGCATCACTAACAATTTCAAAAACAATTCCAGTGTAGTAGTCAAAGGTTTGAATCAGGCTGAGGTCAAGAATTAAGGGAAAATTACCCTGGGATGCCATTAAATCTACTAATGCCTTGAGGTTATTTACTGCTTCTTGCTGTGGTGCTTCTAAACCTAGACTACTTACTTTTTGCAATACCTCAGTAGGATTACCACGTAAATCCAGCATCATTGTGGCACGCGATCGCAATTCTTTACTGAGAGGTAAATTTTCTATGGTAATACGATCAAGATTTGCGATCGCATGACGTACTTGATGACGTATTTTTTCGGGAAAAACTTGCAGAAGGGATGTGGTTATTCCTGCTTCCCCTAAAATTAAATGCCAGGAGTTGAGTTCCAGTGCTTGCAAACAATCTGCAACAATCATCAGCACTTCTGCATCAGCAACCAATCCACTACCACCAAGCAGTTCCACCCCGGCTTGAAAAAATTCTTGGGGCTGATTATGCTGTAAATTTGGCGGACGTTGAAAAATATTGCCATTGTAATAAAGACGTTGGGGATAGGAAATACCAGCCATGCGCGTGACGACTGTACGGGCAATGGAGGCTGTTAATTCCGGACGCAAACCCAATTCCTCATTATCAACATTTTGTAGTTGAATAACGGTAGAACTCTGAATTGCTCCCCCTGCCATCAGGGTATCCATACGTTCTAGAGTTGAGGTAATAATCCTGTGATATCCCCAACGATGAAATACTTGTTGTAATCTGTCTTCAATCCAGCGTTTTTGAGCTACATCTAAGGGTAATAAATCCCTAGCTCCCGCCGGTGGTTGATACACCATTATTTTTTCTTTCCACCAAACAAACCACCAAACAAACCGCCCCCTTCAGATTTATTTGCTGATTTAGCACCAGTTGAACTTGCCTTTGGCTTGCCAGAACTGGATTTTCCAATCTGTTCAATTCGACTTTTACCCGCCGACGCTTGTTCGTCATTGGGATCTAATTGTAGGGCACGGTCAAAATGTACTTTTGCCATTGTGGTTTGATTTTGCCTCAAATACACCACTCCAATCAAGCTATGACTAGTACTATTATTTGGCTCTAGTTTCAGGGCATCTTGTAATTCTACCCTAGCGGCTGCAAATTGATTCTTTGCCATCAAATCTTTAGCTCGTCGAATATACTGAATTGCTCGAGATTCTTCAGGGGAGCTGGCTGATGCTTTGGCTGTAGAAGTGGTCTTAGGTGATTTACTAGTTTTCCCTTGGGCTGGTGGTGGCGTTGGTGTTGTTTCTGGTGCTGGTGTTGTTTCTGGTGCTGATGTTGGTGCTGGCACTGGTAATGACTGCTTGATTAAATTTTTACCTCCAGTCCGCATTAAGTAAACTAAATTCAGTTCACTAACTAGGGTAATTTTAGCGATCGCATCTTTTAAGGAATCATATTGTTTACTGGCAATTTGAGCGATCGCTGTTTTGTATAATTGTTCTACATTATTAACAGCTGCTAACTTTTTTGCTGCATCGCTAGTTAATTCCACTGAGCTAGACTCTTCTTGTAAACGTTTTCCTATTTGCGACAAAATTAGTACATATTCGGCATAATCCTGTTCTGCTGATATTTTTTCATAAGCTGGATTCACCAATTTTGATAATAATTGATTCGCCAATTTTTTCTCATCATCGCTTACCTGCCGCAGACTATCGGGGTGTAAACGACGAACTATTTTCAAATACCGCTTGCGGATATCCCTGACATTGGCATCTACAGGGATACACAAAATGGCATGATAATCAGTGAAATCATGTTTAAATAGACCACGATCTAATTGGAAAGACAACATAGAACGGTTATGTATAAAATTAAGCCGTTAGATTATTTTCTAGTTTACTTCGCTTCTGATAAATAGCTATAAATTTAACATTGGTTATTACTCCATGTACTCAGGGATGGTACTTGTTGTAATTCCTGGCTCAAACTGTTGTCAATCAGACCATTGGTAGCCAAAATTCTCCCAGAATATATATCTAAAGGACTTTTGTCGTAGGCGGTAACTTGCCCACCAGCTTCTTGGACTAAAATAATTCCAGCAGCAATATCCCAGGGAGATAGTCCTCTTTCCCAGTAGCCATCAACACGCCCACAGGCTACGTGTGCTAAATCAATGGATGCCGAACCGCTACGTCTAACTCCTTGGGTAAGATGGGTCAGGTGACAAAATTCTGCATAATTATTATCTGCTGTTTCCCGACGATCATAGGCAAATCCCGTTACCAACAGAGATTTACCAAGTTCGGTAGTTTGGGAAACTCTGATGGGACGACGATTTAAAGTCGCTCCTAAACCCGCAGCAGCCCGGTAAAGTTCATCATGGAAAGGGTCATAAATTACACCCACTTGAGGAATGCCATTAATTAATAAACCAATAGAAACGGCAAAACAAGGATATTGGTGGGCAAAATTGGTGGTGCCATCGAGAGGATCGATCGCCCACAAATACTCATTTTTTTGGTTCCCTAATTTCCCAGATTCTTCCGCCAGAATAGCATGGTCGGGAAAATGACGATGTAAGTAATCTAACACCACTGCTTCAGATGCTTTATCTGCCACAGTGACTAAATCTCCTGGTCGTCCTTTTTCTGTAGTTGCATCTTCCACTTTACCCAAATAACCTTGTAAAACTGCTCCAGCAGCTAATGCCGCTTCTGTAGCAATATCGAGAAATATTTGTAAATTTGTCATGCAATTTTGGATTTTAGATTTTAGATTTTAGACTTCTCTCTACTCCCTCTGCTCCCCCTGCTCCCTGCTCCCTGCTCCCCTGCTTCCTGATCTAGCGGTATTGACGGCGGAACTCATAGGGAGTCAGACGCATAGGTTTTTCTGGATTCCAAATTTGTTTACCCATTAATCTAGCCCACTGTTGAGCGCGTTCCAAACGAGGATTATATTTTTGATTTGGCGATCGCGCAATGTGTAATACATACCCTTCTTTAACTAACTGCTCATTTAATAATTTCCCATCTTTCCACACATAAGCCAGGGTTCTACCAATTTTGTCTTGGGCAGCAATATCAAATTCTAGGGTTACAGGTTGCTCTTTGCCAATTAGTTCTTGTAATCTTTTTTTTGCCCTCAGTCCCCAAGGACGCTGACGTAAATTAGGTGCTTCTACACCAATTAACCGTATTTGAGAAATCAAGGTGGGTTGATTTCCCATTCCCAGTACTTCCAAAGTTTGTCCACTTACTACCCTGCTAATATTCACCTGTATTTTGATCGCCTTTTCTGGTTTCTTACCAAATTGACAACCCGTCAGCGAAAGAGCTATTGACAAGGCAAACGGTAAGTATTTACAGTGAAAAATTTTTCCTTCCCTCCTTCACTCATTCACTCATTCCCTCCTTCCCTCTTTCCCTCCTTATTTAATCTTCATCCAATGGTAAACCAGCTTTTACCTTACCCTTGCCAAAAAAACGTCCAAACTGTAGCTCATATACTTCATCCTCATCCTGGGTTTCCACCTGCAAATCTGAACGAGCATAACTAACACACAACAGGGCGTAGCCTTTTCTCTGTAACTCTGGGGATAATCCTACTGCTTCTGGTTGATAAATATCTCCCTTTAGCACCCGGACAGCACAGGTAGTAC
The DNA here is from genome assembly GCF_900185595.1 of Calothrix rhizosoleniae SC01. GTDB lineage: Bacteria > Cyanobacteriota > Cyanobacteriia > Cyanobacteriales > Nostocaceae > Calothrix_A > Calothrix_A rhizosoleniae. The sequence goes on along the minus strand of NZ_FYBH01000045.1, from coordinate 8,909 downwards.
AAGCACCGTTACGGCAAGAAAATGGTAGTTCTACTCCTTGTTGTTCCGCACTGTGGAGGATGTAGCGGTCGTCGGGGACTTGTAAACTATGGTGGATATTGTGGGTGCGATCGCTAACTTGAATTGTGTAAGTTTGGGACATTTGTCAGGTAAATCTGAGAAAATTTCTGGAATGATTGCAGTTTATAGCATTTCGTTGTACGATGGGAAATCGTGGCACCTGGAGAGGTGGCCGAGTGGTTGAAGGCGCAGCACTGGAAATGCTGTTATGCGGCAACGTATACGAGGGTTCGAATCCCTCCCTCTCCGTTTATAAGGCTTGAGTAGCTAGAATATATCTTTGGAGCTTATATAGCACTAGGCGCAAGCAATAAGTAATTAAGTTTACTGTTTGTAGGTCGCAACCTTTAATAATGTCCTAACCTAATTGCGTAGTGCTGTATATAAAATTTTTTGGTGGTATTGACAAGCTTTCCAACTATCCTCTAATAATTCATAATTAAAATTTCATTGATTGACTTGCGTCTGGAAGTATCACTATTTATACTCCGATTAGCTTTTACCCTTTCAATCCGATAATCAGAGTATGCATTTTCAAGAAAATTATCTTGGTTATCTTGATGGTTAATATCTGAATTACTTAAAAGTAACTTGACATTTTGAGTATCAAGTAATTTAAAGAAATTTCTGAGTCTTATTTGCTCACAATCATCAAATCGATGCTGTGAATAAGAAGTAAAGTTAGATGTTTTACTTATTGGTTTATAGGGTGGATCAAAATAAATAAAAGTGTTACGATCTATAAAATTTTCACAAGTACTAAAATCACCTTGATAAATATAAGTCTTTTGTAAAATTTGAGCAACAGACCTGAGATTATCTGCATGACATATCTTTGGTCTAATATATCTACCTATCGGTACATTAAAATCACCGGTTGAGTTAACTCGAAATAATCCGTTGAAGCAGGTTCGATTCAGGAAAATAAGTTGAGCAGTTCTTTCTATCCATGCTAAATTATATTTCTGTAAATCTATTTGATTTCTCAAAGAATTAAATTGTCCACGTATATAATAAAAATATTTTTCCCTCTCTGGATACTGAAGAGATAAATATTTATTTTCTATTCGCATTAAACTTAAAATTAGCTCCTCTACATCACATTGAATTGTTTTATAGGCTAATACCAATTCTGGATTAATATCAGATATAAAAATATTTTCAATATTATAATTTGTTGCCAGATATAAAAAAACAGCACCACCCCCCACAAATGGCTCAATATATGTTTTGATTTTGCCATATTCCAATTCACGAGGGAAAAAATGGCTCATCTGTTTAAGTAGCTGTGTTTTCCCTCCAGCCCATTTTAAAAAAGGTTTTGGCTGCATTTATTTCTCCTCATAACTCACATTTAGTGTGAATTGAGTGCTGCAACCTTTGTAATTGTATGGATAGGTCAAAAATATAATTTGGAACAAGACTCAAAACCCTTATGGTACAAGAGGTGATTCTAATTTAGATTAGGCATAAACAATAACGGATGCCTGAAAAATATATTATATAGTTCATCAGTACCATATTTTTGGCTTATGTTTAATTTCGCCCCATTTATAGCACCACCCATATACATTAACCTCTGTTAGGTTTAAGGAATTAGTCTGTTGTGACAAGGTAGGATGTAAACCATTGTGGTGGCTCACTTATTACTTATTACTTCTTACTTGCGCCTAGCGCTATATGATCTGCTATTTTTCAAATGGCAAAGATGGGGAATTCTTGGGGAAAATTGCCAACTCTGTCTCTGGATCGAAAAAGTGGATTTTTTCCGGAATTAATGAGAACCACAATTGTTCCCCTAACCTCACTAACTTATCTGGTGGAATCCTAACTTGCAAGGTCTGATTCAGGGCTGTATTCTGGAAGTTAACATCTGTGAGTTTTGCCGCTAGATAAGTATCGTTACCTAGATTTTCCACCAACTCTACTTTAAGGGGTAAATTTTTATTGGCAGGTACGCTTAAGATTAAGTGTTCTGGACGAATACCCAGAATAATTGTCCGTCCATCATATTTTTGCAATGCACTGCCCCAATATTCTGGTAGAGTGAGGCGAAAATCATCATTGGTAATTAACAAGGGTGCATGAAATTCTACTGGTATAAAATTCATTGGTGGTGAACCAATGAACTCCGCCACAAAGCGATTGGCAGGGCGGTTATATAATTCTAATGGAGGGGCTACTTGCTGTAATTGACCACCATCAAGAATGGCAATGCGATCGCCCATAGTCATGGCTTCGGTTTGGTCGTGGGTGACATATATGGTGGTTGTACCTAGCTGGCGTTGTAATTTGACTATTTGGGCGCGGGTTTCTGTACGCAGCTTGGCATCTAGGTTAGAAAGGGGTTCATCCATTAAAAAAACTTGAGGATTACGAGCGATCGCTCTTCCTAATGCCACCCGTTGTCTTTGTCCTCCAGACAATTGCTTGGGTAAACGATTTAATAGGCGATCAATTTGCAACAATTGAGCCACGGAATTTACCCGCTCATCCACACTCCTTTCTTTATCCGAAAGATAACGTAGTCCTTTTGGTAGCTTTTTTGTCGCCCCCACCAACAAATCTGCTGCTATGTGGGAAAAACCCTCTGACTGCATATCCCCAGAAGAACGGCGACGCAATCCAAAAGCAATGTTGTCATACACTGACATATGGGGATAAAGGGCGTAATTTTGAAACACCATAGCAATGTCCCTTTCCTTGGGAGGGAGTCGATTAACTAAGCGATCGCCTACCCAAATATTACCACCAGTCATTGACTCTAACCCTGCAATTAACCGTAGCAGAGTACTTTTACCACAACCGGAAGGCCCCACTAACACCATAAATTCACCATCCGCCACAGTCAAATTAATGCGCCGCAAGACGGTAATTTTATCAGCACGGTTTTCCTTTGTATCTGAGTTTGATGTTGCTGCAACACTTTCACCCTTACGGGGTGAGAAACTTTTGTAAATGTTTTCTAAAACAACCTGCGCCACGAGTTATTTGCCGTTAAATAGTTACTAAGAGTTTAGAACAAAGGTTCATTCAATTTTGGATTTTGGATTTTGGATTGACTCCTGTAATATTTGCGCACCTATTCATGGTACACTTGTACTGTTTCTTGCAGAGCTAGACTTTTTTTCGGGGTCAAGCGTACTTTGAGGACAATTCCTATTGTTCATAATCAAATTGCGCTTGACTTTTATGAGCAAATATCAGGGAGTGTAGCGCAAAAATATTGTTAGATGGATAAAAATAATAATTATAAATATTCGTACTATTTACATCGGTATTGTTGTATAAGCGAGCATGGGTCATTTAGAGGCAGGGGGCACGGGAGCAGGGAGCAGGGGAGTTTCCACGAATAAATTTGGGGGCTTGTATCCAATTTTTTTTGGTCAAAATCAGGATTGTCAAAGATTGTAAAGCATTACGCAATTAGGGCGCGGACATTGTTGAAGGCCCAAACCTATGAACAGTAAACTTATTACTTATTACTTGCGCGTAGCGCTATAAAGGCGATCGCGAAATTTCTTGGTAAATTTGGAGTGAATACTAACTGAGAACAGGAGAATTAGATGAATAGTTGTATTTTAATGGCAGATATAATTCAAGAACCGCAACTACGCTATACCTCAGATAACCTAGAAATTGCGGAAATGTTGGTACAGTTTCCAGGAATGCGGGAAAATGATCCTCCAGGAACTTTAAAGGTAATCGGTTGGGGTAAATTAGCAAAAGAACTTCAAGAAAATTATCATCAAGGCGATCGGGTAATTTTGGAAGGACGCTTGGGAATGCGTACCATTGAGCGTCGAGAAGGTTTTAAGGAAAAAAAGGCAGAGTTAACTGTACAAAGAATTCATGGTTTAGGAGCGGGTGTTGGTGATTATATTCCATCTCCAGCTGCCAGTACTCCATCAATCCCCACAACGGGGAATACTCCCAACACTAGTTCACCTCTTCCCATTCCTACACCAATGACAAATAACGTGGGAACAGCAACTCAGCCAGCACCCCAGAAAGATTGGAATCAACCCATACCCACAAGCACAAATGTTGAACCTTCCCCAGCACCATTTGTACCCCAGGATGAGCCAGATATAGATGATATCCCTTTCTAAAATGAGGTGATATCTGAGTAATAGCCAATCGAATCATTGGATGAGTGGTGTGGATATGCAAAACAGTATCCAAGCCAGATTGTTGTTTTTATGTTTAACTTTGTTATGCAAATTTTTACACTCAGAAACAAAAAAGATAAAATTCATCAGCGTAAAAATTTACAATCATTGCAAAAATATGATACTGCGCTAAAATCCTGTTAATTTTAAGTCAAGATGCATACCTGATTCCTATGAGAGAACCTATCCTAGATGTTCGTAATCTACAAGTAGAATTTTCTGGCGATGGCAACACTGTCAAAGCTGTAAATGGCATTTCCTTCCAACTACATCGCGGTGAAACACTAGGTATAGTCGGGGAATCAGGAAGTGGTAAATCAGTCACATCCCTAGCTGTAATGGGGTTAATACAGAGTCCTGGGAAGGTTAGTGGTGGTGAAATTTTGTTTCGTCCCCAGGAAAATGCTCAACCAATAGATTTGCGAACATTACCCCCTGAGGAGATACAGTTATACCGGGGTGGTGATATTGCCATGATTTTTCAGGAACCGATGACTTCCCTGAATCCGGTATATACCATTGGTTTTCAGTTAACCGAAGCAATTTTACGCCACCGCAATATTACTGCGGGAGAAGCAAAACAACAAGCGATCGCCGGCTTACAAGAGGTAAAATTACTTCCTAGTGATGAAATCATTGCCCAGCAATACATTGATACTGGTACTGCTCCCCAGGATAAGGGACAATTAGCCCGGTTAGTCAAGGCACACAAAGCCGCCATTTTGGAAAGATATCCCCACGAACTTTCTGGAGGACAATTACAACGGGTGATGATTGCTATGGCGATTTCCTGTAATCCTTTACTATTGATTGCAGATGAACCCACCACTGCTTTAGATGTAACCGTCCAAGCGACAATTATCGATTTAATGCGGGAGTTGCAACAGCAACGGGACATGGGGATGATTTTTATTACCCATGACTTGGGATTAATTGCTGAGGTGGCTGATCAGGTGGCGGTCATGTATAAGGGGAAAGTAGTTGAATATGGGGAATCTCGGCAAATTTTTAACAATCCCCAACATCCCTACACCAAGGGTTTAGTCGCTTGTCGTCCCACCTTAGATAGTTTTCCCCAAAAATTACTCACCGTTTCTGATTACATGAACGTGGAAGAGTCAGAAACAGGGGAAGCGGTAATCAAGGCTAAATCACCAGAATCACCTGTTCAAGTTACTCCCGAAGAAATAAAGCAGCGATTGACATATTTGCAGGAGCAACCAGCTTTATTGCAGGTAAGAGACTTGAAAGTGGGTTTTCCTGTACGGGGGATGTTTGGGGGGACAAAACGCTACCACATGGCTGTGAATGGGGTTTCCTTTGATGTGAAGCAGGGAGAGACTTTAGGATTAGTAGGGGAATCTGGTTGTGGGAAAACTACTACTGGTAGAGCCTTACTACGGTTAATTGAACCTATGGGGGGACAGGTTATGTTTGAAGGGCGAGATATTACCCCTTTAACAGGAGAACCCTTACAAAAACTGCGACGACAAATGCAGATTGTCTTCCAAAATCCCTTTAGTGCCTTGAATCCACGGCTGAAGGTGGGGGATATAGTCATGGAGCCGTTATTAATTCACTCCATTGGTAAAAGCAAAAAAGAGCAGCGAGAAAGGGCTGGTTATCTCCTGGAGCGAGTGGGTTTAAGTGCAGACGCGATGAATCGCTATCCCCACCAATTTTCTGGGGGACAGCGCCAAAGGGTTTGTATTGCTCGTGCTTTGGCGTTGAATCCCAAGTTTATTATTTGTGATGAATCTGTTTCCGCCTTGGATGTGTCCGTACAAGCCCAAGTATTGAATTTGCTGAAAGAATTGCAATCAGAATTTGGGCTGACATATATTTTTATTTCCCACGATTTAAGTGTAGTTAAATTTATGAGCGATCGCATTTTGGTGATGAATCGTGGTGAAATTGTGGAGCAAGGGGTAGCTGAGGAAATTTACCGCCAACCACAACAAGAATATACCCAAAAGTTAATTTCTTCTATTCCCACCGGTAGTCCGGAACGGGTGGAACAGAGGAAATTGAGCGCCTCATAATAAGTAGGCTTAATGTTTGCGACACATAAGATGATTTCTGAAAATAATTTTACCAATGATAAGGGCGCAAGGCTTGCGTTCCTAAGGTGAATTTGTAATCGCCTGGTAATTTTAATTCTGGAAATCTCCTAAATTATTCGTAAGGGCACGGCACCAGTAAGATAATTTTATACATTGAAAGATTGTGGATGCCGTGCCCCTACCCATCTGTCCCATTCTTTTTTCAAAATGGTATAGCGAATTATTTCAAGCTCTAACTACAGCCGGTGTGATGCTCACATTCAATCGCTGTAACATAGCTTCCCGTCCTTGCATGGCCAAGGTATCATCCAAAGATGTCAAGGATATGGGTTGGTCATATTTTAATCGCAATGCCGTTTGAATTAACCAGTCCGCCACAAAAGGGTTTTTAGGTAATAAGGGACCATGGGAATAAGTTGCGATCGCATTCTGATAAAATGCCCCTTCCGTACTATCCTCGCCATTATTCCCTAAACCATATACCACGCGTCCCAGTGCTTCTGTTTTCCCTAACTTAGTCCGTCCACCGTGATTTTCAAACCCAACTAAATAAGGCGTAGCACCACCCAACATTTCTTTCAAATCCTGCGCCAGCCGGGAAGCAGTAACTTCTATTACCAAATTACCAATACAACGACAGGTATTTTCACCGGGATGTATGGATACTAAATCTAAAATTCCCAAGCCTTGAATACGTTGTCCCACGCCGGGTTCATAATAATGTCCCAAAAGTTGGGGGGAACCACAGGTAAACACCCCAGGAGTGCTATTTTCTATTTTATCCCTTAATGCATCGGCCTTTGCCCCCTGCAAATCCCGCATGACTATTTCTTGCTGACGATCCTGTGCGCCACCACCAACAATAATATCTACACCACGGATATCATCAGCAGTAGCACTTTGATCCAAGGGGATAATGTTAACTTTATAACCCCGCCATTGGGTACGCTTTTCAATCACAATCACATTACCGCGATCGCCATAGGTACTCATTAACCGGGGATACAACCAACCAATATTTAATTCCAATTCTTGATTATTCATAAAAATTATTTTTACTTTTTACTTCTCATCCAGAGGAGAAAATCCGGTAGATATGCAAAACAGGAAGTGATACTTCTGTCTGGGTAAGCATATCTTAAATTTGCCCGCGATGATGGGTTTGCTGGTAAAAAAAATGTGCTAGCAGTAAGCTTGTTGAGTCATTGTAATGTTGAACCCGACTAGTTTGCGGATTTACTTGTTCCACGCAAAATCCCCTTGCTAATATTTGGGAGTGGGAAGCACCCGATTTGTCAACAAATGCAAATCAATCTTTATTAATTCGATAAAATAATAATAGAAAACATAAACAAAATTTTTTCAATCAATATCTGCAACCTTTTACCAAAACTTGCAATTTGCAGTTGAGTTTTTCTACATCAATTTGATCAACGGATGATAACAGAGATGCAATCGAGATTTAAGAAATATCAAGATTGTCACAGGAGGTTTACATGGAAAGCTTCGATTATGTGATTTTAGGAGCCGGATTAGGTGGACTTACAATCGCGTTTAATTATTCAACCATTTGTATTTTTTAATTTAATTAAGCCTTGGCTAAAAGTTTTTAAAATACCTGAACTGTATCAATGCTTAGTTCATATATTAGGGCAGTAGAGCAAATGAAAGCTTTGCCCTCTAGTGATCCAAGAAATTGGGAGCAACAAGCCCGAATACACCAACGATATTGTCCTCATGGTAACTGGTATTTTTTACCTTGGCATCGCGCTTATCTATTAGCTTTTGAAGAAATATGTAGAGATTTATCTGGTAATCCTGATTTTGCACTTCCCTATTGGAACTGGACAGTAGATACAAGTATTCCAGAACCTTTTTGGTCAGGGACTTTACGTGATGCAACTAGACGTATCAGTTCTACAGACAGAATTGGTGCTGAATTTGTAGGGCAGAATATTATTGATGATATTTTAGATGAAGAGGATTTTGAGCTATTCGCTAGCTTACGACCAACTGGACAAAACAATACTGATCAATCTTGGCAGATGGCAAGAGGAGCTTTAGCTCCATTAGAAAGAACTCCACCTAATAATATACACACTTGGATTAGTGGAAACATGACTACTTTGCGTTCACCACTAGATCCAATTTTTTGGCTGCATCACTGCAATATTGATCGAATTTGGGCTGAATGGAATGCTCGGGGTAATCGAAATACAGACAATATACTTTGGACTGATTTTTCTTTTCGTCAAAATTTCATAGATATAAATAGCAGAAGATATGATGTAGTTGTTCGTGACTTAGTAGATGTTAATCAACTAGGATACAGCTACGATGTCCTAACTCAACCACAAGAAACTCCCTCATTAATGGAACGTGTGTTAAGCAGATCGGCCGGCATCCATAGAACCACAAATAGCTACTTTGGATAATTTAGCAAGTTTTCCTGTAGAAAGCTCTCAAATGACTATCTCTTTAGCACCGGAAAAGCCAAGACATAGAGTAATTGCTTTGATCAAAGGTGTTGAGCCACCAGAAGATTTACAGGTAAGCGTAAGAGTATTTTTGAACTGTTCTTACTTATCATCCCAAACTCCGATTTCTGATCCTC
>NZ_FYBH01000339.1 GCF_900185595.1 Calothrix rhizosoleniae SC01 | reverse complement strand
CTTAATTGTGAATTAATCGATCACGCATTCCAGCCATAGCTCGCCATTCAATGACATTATATTTTTGGCGCATGGTTCCTTAACGAGGGATTAGGGAGTAGGGGCGTGGGAGTAGGGATGCCCCATGCTTAAAAGTAGGGGATTTCATGTTGACGTTTTGTCTGTCACCGCAAGCGCGCCTCTCCACCCAAATTTTCTTAACTTTCCACGGATAAATCCGGGGGCTATGTCCTACCGGACACGCTATCTCCTTTCAGGAGACGCTTCGCTAACGCTAACGCTAAAAAACCATCCTGGAGTAGAGTATTTTTCCTCTTCCCCTACTCCCTACTCCCTACTCCCTACTCCCTACTCCCTATTCCCTATTCCCTATTCCCTACTCCCTACTCCCTACTCCCTACTCCCTACTCCCTACTCCCTATTTTGGTGAGAAGACTCTTCTAAATCACCTTTCCCATAGAGCCACGAGTTACCCCGAGCTGGTGGTACAATTTTAATTCTTGCCAAAGTTGGGAACCTGTAATTTCACCTCGCAATAACTTTTGATAATATGAAATTACCTGTGTTACCTGTTGGGATGATTCATTGACAAATTCAATCCGAAAATGTTGCAATCCCAACTTTAAAAGATGTTGGACATATTCGGCTCCTGTTTGGGCTGTACCATTAAATACGGTATTACGACAGCCTGCGTCTGCTTGTAATATATGTTCTGTACCGATACGAGATTCGCGGATTTGAACTTCATGTTGTTCGCAAGGTCGTCCACAATTGGTAAAATCAGTTCCTTGGGAAAGGAAGGCACAAAATACACAATGTTCCATATGAAACATGGGCATATGTTGATGGATTGTCACCTCTAACCACTCAGGGGGACAACTTTTGAGTAAATCTTCTAATTGGTTAATATTCAGGTCATAGGAAGCCGTCAGCCTTTCTAAATCACAATGATTGATAAAATAATCAGCTGTTAAAGCATTGGCAATATTTAAAGAAAAATCACCAATACAATGTTCACCAGCAAAAAATTGCAGATGGTCATAATTCCTGACTAAATAACCGTCTGCTTGACAATTAAGTACTTGCTTTAAAATCCAATTCTCATTGGGTTTGGTAATTCGGGGTGGTGCAACAAAAATTTTGGGGGGAGAAATACTCCCCCACTCCTCCACTCTTGCACTCCTCCACTCCTCTGACTGGCGTACCATCTCTACTGCTTGAACATATTTACGGGGGTCTTCAAATTCACAGTAAATAGTCTCTACCCCTATTTGCAAAGCGGCTGCTAACTGTTTTAAATTTCGCACCAGTACAATTAGTTTGGGGGATACCGGAGATGGGGAAGGGGTTACAGGGAGTAAATCTGATAAGGATGCGTGGGGGTTAATTTGCCAAGGTTGAGGCTGACTCCGCAATTTTTGTAAGCGAGTCACTAGTTCCCTGCGCATGTGATTTAATTCACTTACAGGTAATATTACCTCTCCCTGGAGGCGATCGCTTAATTTCTCTAAATAAAAGGGTGTATTTCCTAAACGACCAAACTGGGTTTGTAACAGTTCTCTAGTTAGTGGTTTAGTATTTGCTGCTACCAACTGCATCCGAGATTCTACTTTAACAGTATGACCCTGGGGAGCATCACGGGCGATTGCAATTAATGGTAAATTTATTTCTCCATGCACCTCAATGGTAATGGGACGCTGGAATTGGGGATTTTCCCCAGCAAAACTTTGACGCAGTTGCTTATCTAACCCTGGATCGCTAGTTTTCCAAATGCGATCGCCTGTATGTACTCTTCGCCATTTAATATTATCCTTGCCAAAGGTAAGCAAAGTTTCTTGTCCCTGGTGTTTTACCGTATATATGCGACCTCCTTCTTCCTTCCTTTCTGGATGACCACAATCAAAAACAATACCATCACCAGGTTTAACTGGTGCCTGTAATCTTACTGTTACCTGCTGATTACGGACACGGATAACTTCACCCAAATACACCCCACGCTTTTTACCGAAGCGAGCGTGAACCAGTTCTTGATTATTAATTCCCTTAAACCAACCTGTAGACAATCCCCGAGAAAATGCCATCTCCAATTTATAGCGTTCTTCACCAAGAGGTAGGGGGGAGGCATTCCCCCTGCTCCCTGCTCCCTGCTCCCCTGCCTCTTGCTCCCTGCTCCCTGCTTTTTCTGCTAATTCCTCCATCACCCCATCCACAGCCTGCCGATAGACGCGAGTAACATTGGCAACATACTCTGGTGATTTCAACCGCCCTTCAATTTTCAAACAACTCACCCCAGCCTGTACCAAATTTGGCAACACCTCCAATCCAGCCAAATCCTGGGGACTGAGTAAATATTTTCTCTCCCCTAAATTCACCACTTCCCCATCAGCAATTAACTCATAAGGCATCCGACAAGCTTGGGCACATTCTCCGCGATTAGCCGAGCGTCCACCCAATGCTTCACTAGTCAAACATTGACCGGAATAAGCCACACACAAAGCACCATGCACAAATACTTCCAGGGGTAAAGACGCTCCCCGGTAAGCCATCATGCTCTGAATTTTATTAATATCCCTCAAAGAACATTCACGGGCAAGGACGACTAAATTACACCCTAAAGTCTCCGCAAATTCCACACCTGCATCACTGGTTATAGTCATTTGAGTGGAGGCATGGATCGGAAAATCAGGGGATATGTGACGAATTAACCGACAAATACCCACATCTTGAACAATGGCAGCATCTACCCCCGCAGCAATAATGGCACGGATATATTGTTCAGCCTGCCGCAACTCCTGGGGAAATACTAATGTATTTAAAGTTATGTAACCTTTGACACCTCGACCGTGGAGAAATTCCATTAACTCCGGTAAATCTGCCTCGGTAAAATTTTCTGCCCGCATCCTGGCATTAAATCGCTCTAAACCGAAATAAATTGCATCAGCACCATTTTCTACTGCCGCCTTGGCGCATTCCCAATTACCTGCAGGGGCAAGGATTTCAGGTCTTTGCATGTTTGTGGAGGGGTTAGAAGTGGGGGAAAGGCAATCGGTTGTCATGGGAGTTAATTGGATCAGATAGTAACTAGAGTTTACCGAAATTAGCGATCGCTTTACCAGTTTCCCTATTGCCAAGTTTGGCGTGATGGAATTTAAATTTGTCTAAATACTTCTCAACATCTCTTTTACAGTTTTACCTGCTACAGACCAGTTTAGGCGTGACTGATATTCGTCAAAAGCAGACATTGCTAATTTTTTATATTCAGAGTAGCGAACAAACAAACTAGAAATATATTGACAATATTCTGAGATATCAGATTCTTGATTAAATAGCTTACCGTTTACATTATCCCTAACGATTGTTGGGATACCGCCTAATTTTGTAGACAAACATGGAACTCCAAAAGAATTAGCTTCGCAAAAAACAAGGGGAGTACAGTCTGCTATTGAAGGTAAAATCAGAAAGTGCGATTCAGCTATGAGCCGGTCAATTTGTTCTCTACCTTCTTTAGTTGATTTACTAATAAAACCCAAAGAACGAATAAAATTAGGCAGTGGTTCATCTACCATCGGTGGGCATCCAACTATAGTCAATTCTGTTTCCAAACCGGATGAGTTTAATTCTTTAGCTACTTGAAACGCGATATTTCCTCCCTTCCTCAACCAATTAACACCAAGAAATAACAACTTACATTTGTCAGAGGGTCTGGATTCGACTAGAACCTTGATATCATCAATATTTCTCTGACACTCAATATTAGCTCCGAAAGGCACTACTTTTACTTTATTCGGGTCTACTTTATAATTTTCAATAGCAGTTTTAGCTGCCCATTCAGAAGAATATATTGCTAATTTACACCTATCTAATGCGGATTGCTCCATTGCATTTTGATTTCTAATACTTTCTTGGCAGAGATTGCTAAATTCTGGGTAAAAATCTATCATGCCAGCAAAAGTTGCATCAGTCCAAAAAACAATGGGTTGGGAGCATTCAAGATAAGCAATGGGAATTGAACCGGGACTTAATACTATATCTGCTTCAAGTTGAGACAATTGTTTTGCAGCTTGGTTAGCATAGTTCCGAAGAAGTGCTGGTTCTCTGTAATGTAAATAATTTTGGTTTAGCAAATATTTATATAAATATTCTTTACTTTTAAATAGTATTGAGAGTGGTGAATACTTATTTCTTACAGAACCAATTAAATCTACCTGTATTGATTGCTCTTTTAAAGATTGAGCCATATAAAATCCTATTCCTGACCAATTAGCAATATCTCGAGCATCGTAGGTAGTTATATAAGCAACTCTCACAAAGTTTTCCTCCGCTTGTAAGCTTTTAAATCAACCTTGAGAGCTAATTTGTTAAGATAATCTCAAGAGTGGTGTAATTGATGTGAAACAAGAGTTTCAATAATTGCAGATGAGGCAGTAAAAATGGCAATACGACAGTAAAAATTTGAGCCGTCGCGTAGCGGTTCATAACAGCTTGGCTATTTTTACGCCTTCTAGTGTATTTATTTTTCTAATATCTCTTACATATTATCTACATAATATCCGGGTATTTTTTTTATATTTTTTAAAATAAATTAAGTATAATTACGAGGGCAGTACATATTCATAAATTGAAAGTTCAGTATTTTCCACAAAAAGCCCCGAATATTACTGAGATGCATCAGGGCTTGAAAATTGATATTTTTTATTTGGATACAGAACTTTTAATTTGATGCAGACTGAGCCGCTTGAGAAGCCTTTGTACTTGCAGGGGTAGCACCCATGCGAATTTCAGAAGTGAAGGAAGTAGTACTAAATCCCCCAGCATGTTTGGTTATACTCACACGCATCCGTAGGTTGGGGCTAGCAAACCATAACCGTTCCTCTGAGTACATATTGTCTGATTCAATACTTAAGGTGAGAGACTCATCTTCTCCTATTTTATAGCGACCAGGTGAAGGCTTACCATTATCAGGGATTTGATGTAAAAATTTTCCTTCTTGGGGATTATCAGTATTGGGTATTAAAACTACTACTGTGGAACCAGTATTTTTTTGATTTAGCTTTGTGGTGTCATTCCAGTTAACCTTGGCGGCGCAAGCAGCCTGTTTTGGAGCAAGTTGGTAATATTCACAAACTTTGACAACTTCTGGATGCTGTGAAGTTAGGCTTTCAATAATAATCTCTGACTTTCCTTCTCCTGATGTTTTTCCTATTAAGTCTTTTTTGGTGCGATGACTAAACCATTTACCAGCACTTAATTCAAAAAATTCTGTAATATTCATCTATACAAATCGCTTGGCACTAATTAATTATGCAAATCCCATGTTTATAAGTTAGCAGGAATGGGGAATGAAAGGGAGGGAAGTAGGGAAGGAGTGGAGGAGTGGAGGAGGGAAGGAGTGAAAGAATTACTCCTTTTCCTCTTCCCATTCAATGCCAATATTTATTATCTTTGTTATTTAGGTTGATTCAATCAGTTGTGGCTAATCTTGATAGGGAAATTCTGGCTGCTTCAGCAACGTTGTGATTGCTATCTTTCTCTAGATATTTTAAAGCAGGGATGGTTTTGGGACTGGGAAGATTCCCTAGTGTTTCTGCTAAACGCTGACGTACTAGCCAATCATCGGATTGGACAAAGGGGAGAATATGATCGATTGAATTAATATCTTTAATTTCCCCTAAAGCTGCGATCGCAGCTTGATGCATTACCACTTCCTCGCTATCCAAAGCTTTAATCAGGATATCGTGAGCGCGGATATCTTGTAAATTACCCAAGGATACCGCAGCACTAAAGCGGATTAACCAGTTGGTATCTTCATAGAATAGGCGGGATAGGGTTTCAAAGGCACGAATATCCCCTAAATATCCTAATGCTCCCACAGCATCAGCACGTACATTATAATCTGGTTCTGATTCCAGAATTTGAATTAGCAAATCGTAGGATTCTGGAGTTGGTTTTAACCCTAGAGCAAATGCTGCCATTGCTCGTACTTGTAGAGATTCGTCACCTAACACCTTTTTTATCAAAGGTAAAGCGTCCTTTGGGGGTACATCACGAAGATTTGCTAAGGCTACCATGCGATCGCCCATTTTTGGACTTTCTAATTGGGCGGAAATTTCCTTTAAGCTCAAAGATGACATCTAGTTTCCAGGGCTGTTGTATAGCAAAAGGCAGAAGGCAGGAGGCAGAAGGCAGAAGGCTTATTATTCATATTCCTTTAATTTCAACCTTCAGCATTGTCTAACCTTCCTAGCTAACGCCATATTCTTATATTAAGGATAATTATGAATTATTTCCGCTCTCCTGGGCACGGCGGGGTTAATTTGACTCTATATGTCGAAAGATTGTGGATGCCTTCCTGACTTCTAAGCAGGGGGGCAGGGAGCAGGGAGCAGGGGGAAGGAAAAATTATACTTAAGTAAGTCGGCAC
>NZ_FYBH01000261.1 GCF_900185595.1 Calothrix rhizosoleniae SC01 | reverse complement strand
AAAGCGTTTTAACCGCTCTTTCCCCCAATTTTATGAGCAATTTGTCAGCAGTGAAACTCAACTGCAAAACTTACGTTTAGCTTACCGGCTTTACAAACTTCAACAGGCTGTAATTGAATTTAAACCGGAGGCTAATAAAAGTGCTTTACACTTTGCTTACCGCAATCAATCCTTCCTCTTAAGCGATGTTTTTGGTGTACTGGCTGCTTATGGCTTAACTATTCATAATCTCAGCTTATATGGTCAAATTCGCCCACCAATGTTAGTTTTTGTAAAATTACTAGTGTCTCGTGGTGGTAAGGCACTGACTGATAAAACCGCAGACAATGTCTGTCGTGCTATTCGTGAGGCTTTGGGAGGAAGATTTGAAGTCGAAGAAATGCTAGCGGTAGAATTTAATCTAGATTTGGGCTTGGAGCAGATAGAAACGGAATTTTATGTAGATCCAGTTTTTCACCTACCAGCCCTAGTCATTGAGGCAGATAATCAGCCGGGATTATTTTACAAGGTTATGTATGCTGTTTGGCAAGAAGACTTGTTGATTGTGAATGCTAATTTATTGGTTTGGAGAGGACGCACTCGTTTAATTTTATACTTATTGGGACCGAACGAAAATTTAATTCCTGAATATCTTGGTCATAAAATCGCTGAAGGTGTATTACAAAGGTTGAAGAGTTCACAAACATAATTTTTAATTATGAGCCATCAGAATTTTGGATTTTGCGGAAAGTTGAGTCAGTCCGGTCTTGGGGTCTCCCCAAATAGAGGAACTGACGTTGCGGTGCGGTGAGTGTAGTGTGGTCTTGGGGGTTTCCCCCCATGAACAACTACCGAACCCGAAGGGGGGTTCCCCCCGTTGAGCAAACTTTTCAAGACGGATTTTGGATTGACCCCATGTTTAAAGCTATGCTTGATCCACACTCCTAAAACCTTTGCAAGGTAGGGGAGGCTAAAAGTGAATAATGCCATCTCCCCATACCTCCCACACTCCCCACCCTTCAAGTTAGGAGCTTGTATCCTGTTACTTGGCGGTCAATCATTAGCAATTTTTCTTTAATTACTAAATTTTGTATTCCTGTCTCTTCAGTGCTATAGCTCCTTAAGGGTAGGATAAAAGTATGGCAACCATAGAAGTATTGGGCATCCCCCACGCATACGAACTTACAGCTTCCACTTCCTCTCACCTGACTTTGGTGTTTATTCACGGTTGGCTGAATAGCCGTGGTTACTGGCAACCCGTAATTTCTCGTTTGTCAGATGATTTTCAATGCTTATCTTATGATTTGCGGGGTTTTGGTGAATCTCAATCCCAATTTAAAACTGAGTTTAGCCAGAATACTGTTGATTACACGATAAATAGTAGTTACGGTGGCATGGTTGCTAATCCTTTTAGTTCTGATTACACGCCGGCAACTTATGCCCATGATTTAAAAGCTTTGTTACAAAAATTAAATATTGGTAGTGCTTGGTTAATTGGTCATTCTTTGGGAGGGACTATTGGCTTATGGGCAGCGAATGAAATATCCGAGTTAGTCTGTGGTGTTATTTGTGTGAATGCAGGGGGTGGAATTTATCTTAAGGAAGCTTTTGAGCAGTTTCGCACGGCGGGACAACGTTTTTTGCAAATTCGTCCTCGCTGGTTGTCACAATTGCCTTTAATTGATTTGCTCTTTGCCAGAAATAGCGTAGCTCGTCCTTTAGAACGTCATTGGGCACGTCAACGGGTGATTGATTTTGTGACTGCGGATCCGGAAGCAGCTCTAAGAACTTTATTAGATTCAACTACGGAAGAAGAAATTAACCATTTACCTCAACTCGTTTCTCAATTAAAGCAGCCTGTGTATTTCTTAGCAGGTGCCAATGATAAGGTGATGGAACCTAAGTATGTTCGTCATTTAGCTAGTTTTCATCCTCTGTTTGATTACTGTGGTGATAATGTGATTGAAATTCCTGATTGTGGGCATTTAGCAATGTTAGAACAGCCTGATGCTGTTGCTAATCATATTCGTTCTCTTGTTTGTCAGCATGAGTTGCAACTGGAGGAGTGAAGGGGGAAGGAGTGAAAGAGGGAAGGAGGGAAAGAAATAATATTTTCGCTTTCTGTAAACTTATATATAAGTATTTTTACTAATGGTGGTACAGTTCCATCACTTGATTCATGGCAAGGCGAGAATGTACGCCTAAGGTGAGGGGGGAGGTGTGTCCTTGATCAAAATGTTCTGCTGCGGCACAGCCAATCATGGCGGCGTTGTCTGTACAAAATTTGAGGGGAGGAAACAGAGCCTGTAAATTATGTGCAGATGCTGTTGTTGTTAGATGTACTCTTAAGCCACTGTTGGCAGCTACCCCACCACCCACAGCTATTGTCTCTAATCCATAATCTAAAGCACAGGCGATCGCTCTTTTTGTGAGTGCTCTGGCAACGGTATCCTGAAAGCTAGCAGCGATGTCTTCTACTGGCAAGGCTTTACCTGTTTTTTCTAGCTGTTGTACCAGCCTTAATACTGCTGTCTTTAATCCACTAAAACTAGCGTCATAGGGATGAAATCCACCATTGGGTAAGGAAATTTTACCTTCAGGAAGAGAAAAGGCTTTGGTATTTCCCTGTTGTGCTAGTTTGTCAATTATTGGTCCTCCTGGATAGCCCAATTTTAACAACCTTGCTACCTTGTCAAAGGCTTCTCCAGCAGCATCATCACGGGTTTGTCCTAAAGTTTCATATTCACCACATTTTTTCACATGAATTAAGCTGGTATGCCCCCCAGAAACTAATAAACTGAGAAAAGGTGGTTCTAAGGTTGGCTCACTTAAATAACTCGCATAAATGTGACCTTCCAAGTGATGAACTCCCAAAAATGGCTTTTGGTGAACCATTGCTAAGGTTTTTGCCGCAGTTGTACCAACTAAGAGTGCCCCCACCAACCCAGGAGCACAGGTTGCTGCGATCGCATCAATTTCTCCCCAACCTAATTTTGCTTGTAATAAGGCTTGGGCGATCGCTGGATTGATTGTTTCTAAATGTTGCCGAGATGCAACTTCTGGCACTACTCCCCCATAATGCTGATGAATTAAGATTTGTGAAGCTACTATACTGCTATAAACTTGACGATTCTTTACAACTGCCACAGCAGTTTCATCACAACTAGTTTCAATTGCTAATACGGTTGTCATGCCAAAATTAATGCCAAATTTGAATTAGGACTTGTTTGAGAAGCTTTAACTTTTATTTACTTAAACTTTACTGCTTCCCCATGCAAGAGTATGATGGCTTGGAAGTTATATCAATAAAAAGCTGTACAAGCCGCTTCTTTCTTGTACAAAAAACTTTTTATTTCGTAATACAAGGAAACAATTCCATGCGTCGATTGTTTGCTGTTATTTTAGCAACTTGTCTCTGGTTTAATTTTGCCCCTCCGGCACAGGCTTTGGGGGCAGATCTTGTACCCTGTAGTGAATCTCCTGCTTTTCAGGAGCGTGCCACTACAGCCCGTAACACCACCACAGACCCCATGTCTGGGCAAAAACGTTTCGAGCGTTATTCTCAGGCTCTCTGTGGGCCAGAAGGACTACCACACTTGATAGTTGATGGTCGTTGGGAACGTGCAGGTGATTTTATGATTCCTGGTTTGATGTTTCTCTACATCGCTGGTTGGATTGGTTGGGTAGGACGTGCTTATCTAATTGCCATCAGAAAGGGTAGTGATACTGAACAGAAGGAAATCCAAATCGATGTCAATTTGGCAATGCCAATTATGTTAGCCGGTTTTGCATGGCCTGCTAATGCTATTAAGGAATACCTTTCTGGTGAATTAACCGCCAAGGATTCCGAAATAACTGTTTCCCCACGTTAATTAACTTTTTGTACACTCACTGGTTTTGGAGACTAATTCATGGACAAGCAAGGCGCTTTTACTAAGTTTCTTTGCACCGCACCAGTAATCACTACCATCTGGATGTTTATCACTGCTGGTATTTTGATTGAATTTAATCGCTTTTTCCCAGATTTACTTTTCCACCCATTGTAAAGCGAGGAAAGAGTGGTTTAATAATGTAAATTGAGTCAAGATGCTGCTAAAAATAGCTAAGTAAAATTAAATTATCTTAACCTAGTTATACAAGCCATAGCATCTTTGAATTGGGCATTCAAAAATATGCCTGAAAACTCGTGGTGCTGCTATTAGCATCCGAGTTTTCCATTTTTAGATAATCAATAAATTTAATTAATTTTTTTAAAGTTAGTGGTTATAAAATCAATGTGGCGACGATTATTATTATTATTATGAAATAATGCGAACATTTTCCTTAGAGGCGAACACAAAATATGGTGCAAACAGCTGATCCAAGAAATAGGGAAGTCATTTCTGCAGCAGGACGGGATCCTCAAATTGGCAACTTGGAAACTCCAGTTAATGCGTCTCCCCTGACCAAATGGTTTATTAGTAATTTACCAGCCTATCGTCCTGGTTTAACTCCATTCAGAAGGGGTTTAGAAGTTGGAATGGCTCACGGTTACTTTATTTATGGTCCATTTTTGTTATTAGGCCCTTTGCGTAATGCTCCAAACTCTAGCTTGGCTGGTTTATTAGAAGCTGTTGGCTTGGTAATTCTGCTCACAGGAGCTTTATCTTTATATGCCAATAGTAATCCACCAAAACCATGTGCAAATGTAACTGTAGCTAGTCCCCCAGTGGATGCCTTTAATTCCAAAGAGAACTGGAATAATTTTGCCAGTGCATTCTTAATTGGTGGCATTGGTGGTGCGGTTACAGCCTTCTTTTTATGCAGCAATTTGGGGCTGATTAAAGGTCTAATTGGTTAGTAATTTAAGAGCTTTATCATTAACGCTGATTGTGAGTTAGGTATGATTTGATATCTGACACACAAGCAACACAAAGGAACTCAGGGTTTGTGATTCTGTTTCCTTTGTGTATTTTTATGTATTTACCTATAGCTATAAAGGGAGCAAGATGCTCCCTATAAAAGTGCCCCACGAGGAAAAATTCAAAAGTAATTGATAATTAACAATCAAATGACTGGAATAAGGCTGCTTCAATGGCATTTAGAGCAGAATCTAAATCATCATTGACGATTTGTATATCAAACTCATCGGCGGCTGCAATTTCTGCTTGAGCCCGCAGCAAGCGACGAGCGATCGCAGCTTCAGAATCTTGTCCCCGACTACGTAATCTATTTTCTAACTCATCTAAAGATGGTGGTAGTATAAAAACACTCAACATTTGAGGAAAAGATGCACGAATTTGTCTAGCCCCTTCCACCTCAATTTCTAGGACTACCGACTGACCAGCATTGATTTGATGGATTACTGATTCACGGGGTGTACCGTAACAGTTCCCTGCAAATTCTGCCCATTCCAAAAATTCTGATTGTGCTACCAACTGGTCAAATTTATTACGGGTGATAAAATAGTAATCCTTCCCATCAACTTCACCAGGACGGGGAGAGCGAGTGGTTGCCGAGATTGAATAATATAATTCTGGATGTTTTTGGAGTAGCGATCGCATTAAAGTTCCCTTGCCAACACCGCTAGGACCAGTGAAGACAACTAGTCTCCCAGGAGACAGAATGTTTTTAGTCGTAGCACCACTATGGTTAGACAAAACTTGTATCATCCGCTCAACCTGTAAATCACAATCTATAAGAACTTATCTCTTAGTCTGTATATCGTCCTAAGAAATTGGTAGCTAAGTCAATAGATAACTCTGATATTCAGATATTACTGCGGATAGAGAGAAAAGAAAGCAGTTGTATTAACTAAATAACAAATCATTAAATAATTCACCATTAACCATGGTACTTTCTTTGTAAAAAAGTTCATCATATGAGTGCATAATTTGACAAGCCCCCACATAAATACTGAGGAGGCTCTGATTATGAATTAATAATGAACTTGATTATTCATTGTTAATTGTCTGCGGTATGGTGATCTCGAGTAATCACAAAGCGATTTGCGACGGTTTCCGGCTGAATCGCCGAAAGAACTATATGACTGGAATCGGTAATAATTACAGCCCGAGTTCGACGACCATAAGTTGCATCAATCAGCTGCCCTTTATCCCGTGCATCGGTGATAATACGTTTAATCGGTGCAGACTCTGGGCTGACAATGGCAACTACTCGGTTGGCAGATACAATATTGCCAAAACCGATATTGATTAGCTGAATGTCCATAAAAAATTGACGCCAAAAGCGGTGTAAGGTAGATACGCGAATAATCGCGTTTTCGTAACTCAATACAGTTCATTTAAGAATAATGGTAACTAATTTTAATTTTTAGCCTTAAGTAAACTGTATTGTTTCATAACAAACTATTTTCTTATGTTATCCCTAAAAAATTGGAGTTACAACGATTTAATTAACGTTAGTAGTAGTTTTTAATCATAACTGCTGTTTTATAACTAATTATCAAGGGAGTGGATGAAAAATCTATCTAGAGATATAGCTTTTTTTGTCTGATATAAACTACCCATTAAAATATTTTCCAGCAAATTATCTGCTTGGCGTTGATTTGAATTGATGAGCTTTAGTTACAGCTTGCCATTTTGTTTGTAGCTGTTTAAAATCAACCTCTTGTCCACCATAACGCCATTTTACATATGCTTGACAGATTTCATCAATGACTACAGCAATATGTGGTGTATGGTGCTGGAACGAAGAACTAGCATATTCTAAAGGTGTTTGTGAAGGATGCTTAGCCAAACCTTGATTACTTGTCCATCGCAGCATTTGTTGATAAATGCTTTCCATTGGTGGTAACTTTCTCAAAGCTAGGCGGTAGCGCCAATTTTTCCACTGCTCCCAACCTAACCAGCCACAAAAAGATGTGGTGGTGGCTACGGCTAAACCAGCGATTGTCCCGAACCATCCTTGAGCAAATAAGCCAAAAAACCAGGATATAGCCCTAATAATCAAGCCGAATAGATTCCCAAATACATAATTTAATAAACCTGTGATCGGAGAAGGTAGCCAGCCAGCAACCCATTGCCAAAATTGCTGGAGAACACTAAATGTCTGGGTTTCTTCAATGGAAGGAGGAATTAAGGGATGGTTGGGAATGGGGTCAAAGGTAAACCAACCATATTTGGGAAAATACACCTCTGTCATTGCATAGGCATCTGTGTTACGAACAACATACATACCCGTAAAGGGATTAAACTGTCCGGGTGCGAAACCTGCTACCAGCCTTGCGGGAATACCGATAGAACGTAGCATTATTGTTAACACAGTGGAGAAGTGGTCTGGATATCCACCTTTTTGCTTGAATAGGAATGATTCTACTAGGTCATCCTTTTTCCCTAGGTAGGGTAAATCAAAGGGATTCTGGGGTAGAGAGTAGTTTTGTTTGAGGTATTGAGCTAAATAGAGAACCTGCTCGTAGGTAGCATCTAGATTTTTGTCCGATTTTGCTACCCGTTGTTGATTGTAGTTAGCCAGGATTTCTTCGGTTTGTTGCTTAACTTTTGCTGCAATTGCCTCTGGTACTTGCAAGTAATAATCTTTAATATGCTGGGGATATTTTCTAGAAGCTTTCCTTAACAAAGTGCGATTGCGATAGGGCACTTCTGAAACTACTGTGTATGTCAGACCCTCTGATAATCCTACAGGAGAGCGTAAACCACCTTCTTTATCTACAGCAATTACTTGGGTCGGAAAGTATAATTTTTTCGGATAAGACATGGCTGGAATCAGGTTGGGTAAATCTGATACCATCGTGTAGGTTTGTACTATATCCTTGCTTTTACCAGTAAATAAAGGTAGTTTTAATATTGTTTGGTAAGACCAAGGTGGTCGTTTGAGACGTTTGACTTCCTCATTGCGAGAAACCTTCCACCCTTTCCCAGTATATTTATCAAATGCCAGCACTCTCCAGAAACCTGCTGCTTGGGATCTTACCCGCATGATCACTTTGGGTTTCATCTCCCCCCGCAGGTTTTGGTTCATCTCGGTATTAAAACCGTAATAAAAATTATTGTCTACTTTACCTGGTTCGCCAGATTGACCTTGTCCTGTAAGACTATTACCATTTTCACCACCATCACCATTTTTACCCTGACGGACATAACCAGGATTAATAATTTTTCTGCCTGTAAAATCACCTTTAATTTCAATGGGAGAACTGACAGGAAAGGTCTGTAATTGATATCCAGGAAAACGAGGTAAAACTGCAAAAATTGCCAGTCCTAAGACAACAATTAAACTAAATAACAAAGCATAAGAGGGTAAAGCAGAAAAGAGCTTTTTCCCTTTCTCTTGTTTCTGCTTACCCTTGACATGCTTCAAACCCAAGCGAGAGCGATAATCTAAAACTAAAGTAGGTATAGCCGCACCGAGAAAAAATAACAGTGCTGGTGCAAAAGCCAAAGTTTGACTCAGGGTAGCCGCAACCCCAATCAGAATCAAACCAATCACAATCGAATAGCCCAAATCCTTACGGCGGGGCATATCAAAACTATGTAACACCTGGAGTTGAACCAACAACTCAGCTAATACCAGTCGCGTATCATTTAGCTGTCCCACCATTCGCCCAAAGAACGCACCCAGTGCAATTAACATTCCAATGGCGATACAAAATTTAACTGGAATATTGCGATCGCGACGACTATAATAACTCCAAGTGGAACCTGCCATACTCAATGGCACCGCCCACAAACTTAACTGGGTCTCAGCAGCAATATCCGTTGCCACAACCCCTATAATTACCATTGCTAGGACTAAAGCCCGCAAGGCAATTGAATTTTCTACCTCTGCCAAAGATGACAAAGATTTATGCTCTCGCCAATTTGCACCTAAAGGTAGATGCCAACGCCGTTTGATCCTGGTAAATTTCAACATTTTGATGGGCAAGCAGTCGATGGGTAAGTAAAGAAAAATTATGTAGACGCCCTAATGACCGCTCTTAATAAACCAGAATAAACTTCAAACCCAGGATCGTCATCTGCAAAAACACGGCGTTGATCGACCAAAATGCTAGCAGCCGGAAGTCTTATATTTTAAATGGTCGGTGTAATTACAAACAATAGTGCTTGTTGCTCGATTCCTTCTATTTCAATCGCCAGGGTATAGTCTTGCTTATTTTGGGTGCAAGACAATTCCATACTCAACAATCCTGGATTGTCAGATTGTGCCATAGCATGGGCATCAGGTCCCTGTAACTTCACAAGTCCCTTAGCCGGTAACTCGGTTTGTACCACTAATTTTGTCTGTTGACCTTGAAATTGCAATTCTACCTGTACAGATAGCTCTCCTACACTAGTCAACCATTGCCTTTGCACCACTGGATTAGTGGCAGAAACATTTAATTTCAGATTCTCTAGCAGTTGTTTGGCTGCTAACAAAGACAATGCCATTTGTTGACGTGGCTGTAATTGAGAATAATCACTTTCCCCATTAGCGATCATTGTCAGGGATTCCGGCGAACGAGAAGACGTACTTCTCAACACTAATCCGGCTAAATTGTTCAAATCCTGGGAATTATCGGGGAATAAGCTCTCCACCGCCTGAACCAACTTTGCCCCTAACGGTAGTGAAGACGCAAGTAAGCCTTGGCACTTTGCCAGTAATTCTTGAAAAACCTTTTCTGGTATGGAAGTTGGCAAATTCAATTTGTACTGTTGTGCAGTCCATCCCCAAGCTGGAACAATATTCAGTGATGGGTTGTCTACACAATCTGGGTACTCTTGTAATTGTGACTCCCAGGGAAATAAAGGTGGATGATTTTCGACTTGAATTTGTAGCCGACGTTTCAAGACGGCTTGGAAACGTTCTTGCACAGTAGGAATATCTCCTAGTTGAAAGGTTTCGGGTGTTTGTACCGACTCAAAATCGCCAACCATTTGCTTGGCGGCGGTTTCAAGGTGGTTGTTGTCTACCCGTTTAATTTCCTTGCTTTCTAAGCCAATATTCTCAGAATTATCAGCAACATCTGCCAACAACATATTGAGTAACTGGTATTGCAAGGATTCTGAGTCACTATTCATGAGTAGATGCACCCTATCCGGACATTAAAGAGTTACGAATTTCCCAAGCTTGCTCCAGAATTTTAAACCAGCGTTTTTGTAATTGAGCCATAGATAGGCCTAATGTTTTCGCAATTTTTTCATCTGGTTGTCCTTGCTGTTTCAAATCTAATAGAGAACGTTGGGTATCGTCCAGTTTTTTGGTATATATTTCCCATTCTTGAGGGGTTAACCCTAAATTTGTTTTTAAATCAGCTTCTAACCACTCGTGAACCAACTCCCAACGATGTAATAACGCGAATCTGATTAAGTGATATTTGAAACGTTGTTGCAAGTAATCTCGCTGACGGGAAGTTAAACCTAAAATAGACTCAATTTCTTGTGCTGATAAGTCTTGGAGACGTAAGCTAAAATAATCCGCACAATCTGATTGTTGTTTCTCTTCCAGGTAATTCATCAATTCCGTCACTACCACAGAACGCAAGCTTTCTTCTTGAGGTTCTGGCTCTACTTGTGTCGCCATAGCACTACGCAATTGTTGTACTGCTGGGTCTTCCCAAGTCCCATCAGATTCACCACTACTACCTTCTGCTGCTCTTTCTATATCTACACAGGTTTCTGGTGGTTGCTGTTGGGAAAAGGTTTGGGCGCGAAGAATAATCAACTGCTGTTGACGACCAGGTAACGGTATGCGTCGCTTCCCATAACGCTCCGTAAATGCCATGTACTCTGATAGTTCCAGTAGAGTACGAGGACTATAAGTTACAGGTAATTGACTTTCTCGGCGGAAAGCATTTAAAGATTCTAAATAAAAGCCTTGTAAAAAATCTTCGATGACAGTCAGCCGCCCTTGATAACTCAATTGTCTTTGGGGGGAGTTAATATAGCGGTAGATGATAGCACTGAGAGTACTGTGTAGTTCAATTCTGCCTCTATTCGACCCCAGTTGGTAGTATCTTATACACTGTTGTAGACGATGCTTGGCTAAAGTCATCGCCGAACTTTCTATGGCACCGGAAGCTTGGATGCGTTTACTCTCGGTACAAATCCGGTTCACCTCCGCAGTAATCCGGTTTGCCACATCATGGCAATTCTGCTCTGAAGCATTAGTTAGTTGCTTAAGCTCCTGGAATAGGAGTTGAAATATCGCCTCCACGCCAATTGATTTTTCTCCCTGAATAGTTGTGGTTGCGGCTAAGTTCATAGTCTCGTGATAAAAAAGACCCTAACATAACTTAAATAAAAACCTGTAATTCCAGGTTTTGGGCTAAGGTTTTCGCCTATAAGCTAAATACACCTTAATCCTATGGATGAGAACTTCACTTGTACTATTACTCCCCACTATTGTTTGATTGTTCATCTGCCATAACATACAGTTATAGCTAATAATTAGGAGTTATTTACAGATCGTGATGGATCTAGATATACAAATTCAATCACTCATTGACGATGCACCTCAAGATGGTGTAACTCCACAACTGATAGCAATAATTGCTCCAGTTCTGAACGCGATCGCTCAACAGTTACGCCATCACCAATACTACATTCTCCAAAACTTACAAGAGTCTTGGGTGGTAACTACATTAAGTAATCGTACCAATTCCACACTACAAAAGCGCGTTATTTATGCTTTTCCTACCTTACAAGATGTTGCGACTGGCTCATCTTCTGGGCTGGATGCCCAAGTTACGGCTATGCCAATACCTGTAATTCATATTTTGTTTCAACTGGTAGCTCTAGAATCAGTAGACAGTATAGTGTTTCTGGAAACACCTGGTACAGATACTGACTGCGTAGAAATACTGCGGGCAGAACTACAGAAAAAAATTCAAAAGCAACTAAAAAGTATACCTCCCAATCGTTATAATTCTCCTGATATTGCCTAAAAATAATTAGTACAGCTAGTCAAGATTATAACGTACTGGTATTATTTTAACTTTCTCAGACAATGT
>NZ_FYBH01000260.1 GCF_900185595.1 Calothrix rhizosoleniae SC01 | reverse complement strand
AAACATCAGCAACTTCCATAGTTTCGGTATTCAGGAGACAGATATTAGATGGTTTACCTGCAATTGTAGCTTGCTTAACTTCTGCTACTGATTCATCCCGATACTCATAGTCCTCATACATCTGAGAAATATATTTTGAAAGCAAATCTTCCCAAGCACCCCAAGCAGCCCAATAAATATTGTCAAACTTAGCTGGAGGATACCAGGAGCCATCAGCCATTTTTTGATTGCTATAAGCCCAAATCGCGATCGCCCAGTTAGCATCAAAGTTGGTGACTACTGCTGATTCACACAGGGTACCATTTTTCCCATCAATAAAGTAGCGACCTAAATGGTTCACATCCATACCAGAAACTACCATTCCCAGAGGTGGCTGGGGATTATCTGTTAGCGGTATGTCTTCCTGTCTTAACCATTCAGCCACATCCCAAGCAGAAGCATGGGATGCATGAAGGGTAATGCGATCGCCTGGATTCTCATAATCTACCAAGAAGTGAAACACTTCCATCGGGATAACTATTTTCTGGGCGACAACCTGTTTTTTCCCATTCTGTAAATCGGCACGAGGAACAATGTATATAGTAGTTTCCGAGGATTGGGAATAGTTAATGATGCGTCTGATTAATTGGTCTAGTTTGCTATTCTTGACCACAATTAACTGATTCAGTCCAATTTTTAAGGAAGTGTCCATCAACACCAAGTAATCCTGAGTTACCCCTATTTGGTGCATGGTTTGCTTAATTTTTACAGGACTCCCATCAGGTAATACCAACTGCCAATTTTCAAAGTCATCTTTACCATACCAACGCAGCAGGTAAGCGGCATCTTCCATGTCCTTGACCCCTTGGAGAAAGGTCGATCCAACTTTAACTAGTTGTAATAATTCATCAAAAAAGTCCTTGACATCTGCCAAATCTTCTGATTCATCAATTTCCGACCAGAGAATTTCTGGTAATTCTCGCCAAAGTTCCTTTAATGGGGCAGGAATATCTCGATCGCTTGTTTCCTCCTCCTGTTTGCGAAAAAAGCTAATGGCTTGTCCCGATAACTCCTTAATTTCTCTCACGGCTGCTGCTCCCCATAACAGCAGATTAGTTGTGTGTTGGCGCTCGCTCAGATTATCAATATGTGTTTCCAGCATTTCCAATAAATCCCCGAGCTTGCCTAGAAAAGAACCAATACCGGGCAAAATGTCATCCAATACATCCGCTTTCCCTTTAAAATTGGGGGGGAGCAGACTCTCAAAAGACTGGGTAAAATTAACTGTAAACATCTCCTGGGTACGGGGATCAAAATAAGGATGCGCCGTACTCATAATTAACTTAAAGGGCACCCCCAACTTGAGCTGTTGTCGCCACTCCCTATTCCTACCAATGGGGGTAATCACATCTAGGGATTGGGTATCAATTTCATAGGCACGTCCTGCATCTAAAGTTACCAGTAGGCGATCGTTGTCTTCCTCTGTCAATTTGAACGGTAACCATGCAGTATTGACAACATTGCGAACACCGAGAAATTCGGAAATTCTGGCAACACCAAAATTATGAAACTTATACTTGGTATATTCTTCCTCCACAGTGGCTACATCTGCCCAAAATGAGGGGGTTCCAGCCAGCTTTGTCTTTAACCAAACTTTCCCTGGTTGAGATTCTTGACCCTTTCGATGAAAATCTAGACGGCATAACATACCATCTCCGTTGATTACAGGAACCCCATCCTTGGGAGGTACTACAATAGGTGTTCCAGGGATGTCATAGGAATTGACGAAACCAGATACTGCTGTAATGAATACATGACCTTGTAGATCTGCTGGTAATGTACCATCAATGATTTCCATCTCAACTCCGTCTAGCTCTTGTCGAGATAGGGATAAAATGGCTCCTGGAAAGTTAGGACTTGAATTCATTTCGTTCACGTTCATCTTGCTATTTCCTGTGAAGATTTGCACAAATACCCAATGGCTAAACTTTTGATTCGATGACTAGTACCACAAAACTCCTTGAGCCATTACGGTGGGTGGTATAAATCGGAAGATGCGAACCCTGTGCATAGGCTATGGGGGTCGTGGCGTAAAATAAATCACCTGTCTCTTTCAGGGGAGATACTCCCAAGTTATCGAGTTAGATTTTTAACCAATTATGCTGGTTTAAGTCCCCCTTTTTTCAAAGGATTAAGTTTTATCTCAGGGTTGCTCATACCCGCTACAAAACTTAATTACAAATTACAAATTACAAATTACGTATTTTTTTAAGATTTTAAATAATTATTTTATTTAGGGAACACCAAAAAATAAATTACCCAATTCCTGTACTTGAACTACTTGCTCCCCTGCTCCCTGCTCCCCTGCATTTCAAGTGATTGATTATTTTTTACTTGGAAGTTCCTGACCCTGAGGGATGGTAGGAAAAATATTGCTAATTGAGGCGATCGCAGAAATAATTTAAGTACAATTTACAGCTAATTGTTGCCTTATTACCCTGTAGATTGATTAATCCCATACTTTGTAACTTGAAGGTAGTAATTAGCTCAAATTCCACAGGAGTTTGACTGTTAACCACCTGTGTAAATGCCATAAGCAACTCTGGCTCCTGCTCCAAGCTCAATAGTTGCCTTTGTAAGTGATCACGATAAATACCAGGATTGGAGAGGGATGTTTGTAATACTTGGGCTACGGTCAGGTTCTCATGGCATATATGATATAATGCTAACCGAATTAAGTGTGGATTCCCTCCCACCAAGTCAAAAAGTGACTCCAATTCTTGATTGGACAAATCTAATTCATGGCGTTGAGATAATTCTTGTACCTGTTCTGGAGTAAATGGATCTAACTCTATAGGTATGCCGACATTAAATGGTGATCTATTAACATTCAAAGGAATATAAACTTCTACTGCATGGGTTACTACTAGTCGTAACTTTTGCCAAATATCTCGATTTTTTGCTTCTTCATGCCAAGTTCGTAATAATCCAAAAAACTCACTTGCCAAGTCTGGATATTGAAACAGATAATCCACATCATCCAAACCCAGAACTACAGGCTGTGTTATTTGCTCTAGCAGATATTGCTCAAAATAAATTTTACAGCTAATTTTACTACCAAAAAGGTTATCCCAATAATCATCTAAATGATTGGGCAATCCTAATCCGAAAGTAATACTGGCACAAAACCATTGTAAAAATGTATCTAAACTTTGGAAAACAGCTTTTTCTGCAACTTCAAAGTTTACAGAAACAGTTTTATAGTTTTGCAAAAAACTTTGATGGAGAATTCTCGCCATGAGTGAGCTTTTTCCCATGCGTCGGGGAGCTTTGATACGCATCAGTACTCCTGGTTGCAAAATTAACTGATAGCATTCTGTATCTATGAATGGTCGCTCTATATAAAATGGGGAACTCAGAGATACTTGACCTTCGGGAAACTCTAATGGAATTTTTGATTGTGTAATTCCTAACTGCAAGCTTTCATCAACATGAGACTGGGGTAAATAATAGTCGTTTTCTTGTAATTTTAGACCAAAAGTCTGAAAAAAACACTTCAAACTTTGTTTATCTACACCTAACTCGCATTTTAAAATTTTCATGAGGGTATCTACTGATAGAGTAGTAAGTTCACTCATGGTCTCTAAGGTGTAGCGCTTGCCACTATTGTCATCCATTTCTGCTTGACTCTTAGCTACAAGTAATTTTTGTAGCCCTTGAGTAGTTAAAATTACACCTCGTTTACGCTTGTGTTTTTTCCGTTTACGCCCAGAATTATCTTGAGATGCCACGTCCAATTTCGCTGTTTTAATTGGTCTCATGAGATATAGGAATTTACTTTATAGCTCCCTCCTAAAAAGTTAAATACAAAGGTGATGCAGCGCATTTTTATATTTTTTCATCAAAAGTAGGAGTTATGTACAAATTTTAACCCAAAATTGACAAAAATGAATTGAGTACTATTTGAGGTGCAGAGGTGCAAGGGGAGTAAAGCAAGTAGTTCGATGAAATTGGAGAATTTATTTTTTGGTGTTCTCTAAATTAATCCAACCGTATTACAACATTAATTTTATGACTACAACAATATATCACTAGTGATAAATTATACTAATTATCCAAGATAAAGCTACATATGGACAGCAGGGGAGCAAGGAGCAGGAGGAGAATTATCTGTAGCCAGGATTTAGAGAAATGGTATTAAGTGTCACTGTATACTACAGAGCTGACAGTAATTTGATTTTGAGGAACATCAATGCTAGGTTTGTGCGGCTTATGTTTTAGTTGAAAGTTAAGGATTATGTTGAAAAATATTACATCCAGGGTCGTATTATTTGCTACGGTTTTTTTCCTCAGTTTCACTAGCTTAGTAGTCCCAGCACACGCGCAGGTGGGGCAAGTTATTATTATTACCAATGGAACAACAGAACCCTTGCCATACAAGTTGCACGAACTCAGTTACTGTTGGGTATTCAGCAATGATACATACCAACCTGAAGGAAATATTCCGGCAGGACAGCAAGCGGTAATTAAGGCAGGTCCAAAGCAGGCAAATGGTGCGTGTTCCCTAGATATTGCACCTTCTACTGAAAATGGTCTTTACTATGGTGTCATGCACATGACATGGCCAAACGGAAGCATATCCAACGCAAATTTCACTCCAATTGCGGGAAATTGGGATCTTTCTTACTATGAGAACGGTTCCGCATCTCAAACAGGGACACCTCAGCTCAGGTATAAAGGGTCTTCTTCTCAACCCAAGTTGACCACTTATTAGAGACCTTTATCTTGAGAAAAGAGAGGAAATTGAGGAAGGTACATGTTTTTTCATCTCCTTCTCAAGATAAGGGAATTTGGATAAGACTTTGAATCTATCCTGGTCAAAGTGAGCGAGCAAAAATCAACAGGTACAAGCATCAAAGAGGAGTAGGGAAGCTAATGAGAAAGGTGCAAAAGGAAGGAGTGGTTAAGCCCATAGCAATATGCATCTTCGCTATTCTCATATCGCTAAACCTTCTGGTTGTTTCAGTGAAACCTGCAAATGCAGGATTATCTGAAATATTACCAAACATCGAGAGCACATCGCCAAACCTTCTGGTTGTTTCAGCCAGGAGTACAGGAATTTTTGAAGGATCCGACAGGAGTACAGGAATTTCTGAAGAATCCGATGAGATATTACCAGACATCGAGAGCACAGCATGTGAAGAAGGCGCGGTCCTTGGTCCTGAGGGATGTGTAGGACTGGCAGTAGCTGCAACACTTGGGTACATCGTGTATGAAGAGGGTGGAAAAATTATAAATTGGTTGTTTCCAGGTCCAACCCAGGTACCGCAGTTACCAGTTCTTCCACCCTTACCTGACACTATTCCTACAGGAGTACAGGAATTTTTGAAGAATCCGAGCCAATTTAGTGGCCCATCCTGGTGTGCAGAAGTTTCTGGAGGAAATAGTGTGGTAACTTCATTGGTAGAGTATGCGGATAGCCCTGGTACATCCCAATGTGTTTCACTAGCCCTTGGTGAAGCCCTTGGAACATGTTCAAATGGGGGGCAAGGCATTAATTCTCCCAACAGTCTGGTAGAGTCGTTCTGGCACAGTGTAGAGGATGAGATTGATCAAGATCAGGCAATTACTAGCTGTGGGGTGTTTAGCTGCTTTAAGAGCAAGAAGAGCATTTACCCCACTAAATCACTGTCGAGCGAAAGAGTGCTAACAGAACTTCAGAGTTTTTTGAACTCAAACGCAGATATTTGCAGTCAGGAGAACATACAGGCAGCAAGGAATTCTGCGAGTAATCCGGCTACCAGCAAACTAGATAAGGCATTGTTGTGTAGTTATTTATGGAAGTGCTCCGGCAATTGTGACTTGTTTACTTTTTACAGTCGTAATCCAATGTGTCGAGGGATAAATCCTTATACAGCTAATATACCCAGCTCTTGGCGTAATGCTAGAGATACTATACAAAAAGACTAACTTTTACTAACTTTTAGCCATTGAACTTTAATGTGCCTAAAAACTTAACACAGTTCCTATAAGCAGACGAGTCGGATGGGTGACTGTCCGACTTAGTTCAACAGCATTAGATGCTCTTGGGTGAGGTAGTTTCTTCCCAGACCAAAACTGCCACAGAAATCAGAGAGTTGGGTTCTTCTTTTGAGAATCCTAAATTTCTAAAACTTCATTTCCAGACTCAAATTACCGAACAATATCTTGCCCAATTCCTGAAAATATGACCCAAACAACTGGGATACAGTAATCTTAGTCCTCTCGTATACAGGAATAATCAACTTGACTAAATGATAAGGTTGACTTTAAAGAGTAAAGTTACAAACTTACAAAGATGGGATCATGAAATTTTAATGGGGGTGGAGGGACTTGAACCCTCACGACCGTTTAAGGTCAACGGATTTTCATTCTCCTGTAACTTTCGTTACTGCCTAATCATGGTGATGATATTTAGGTTTTGAGAATTGGACTCTCCCTTTACCCTCGTCTTTACGTTAGGGTAGCTCCCGTCGAGTCTCTGCACCTTCCTAAATTAGCCCTCTGTTATTTATTACTTACTAGCAATCGCTTGGCAAGTAACATATGACAAGTGACTAATTTGGCTTGGCTCAGGATTGCCTTGTCTGTCATCAGAGTTAGGTTTCCCTGAATTTGAGAGCTGACACTTAAAGGATTTCTCCCATAAGGCTCAAATCATTTAAGTCCGTAGCGTCTACCATTCCGCCACACCCCCAAGCAGATTTAGCTTGGATTCACTGGTTTTTTAGAGGCGTTAAATACCTCCTCATCTATTCCACCATTAAATGGGTATTTTGTCCAATAAAAATCGAATTTTTTTTCATTTTCTTTTTTTGTGACTGTTTCACTTAGGATTTGCACAATTGTTAGCAGAAGTCAAACAATTGGGAGGATAGGGAATTTAATAGGGAGTTGCAATGTTTCATAAATGACCTAAAAAGAAAAGGATACAAGCCCCCAAATTTATTTGTGGAAAAATTAGAAATAATTGTGCCGCGATGCATAAGCACTCTTTCTCAATAATTCCTTTCTTGATGCAGCCGCTCATGAGGGAAACCCTCTTTCTGCGCGCTGCTCTCTACATTCATGTATGGGGTTTTTCCCCTGCTCCCTGCTCCTCTGCCTCTTCCTGACAGAGGTGGCTAAAAGTGAATAAGGCAATTTTGGCATTTAATTTCTCTTGTGAGCTAATATAACCATCTCCCCACACCTCCCACACTCCCCACACTCTCCACCTTTTTATTTGCAAGTAGCGCTATACCTCCGCATTGATTGGCAATGTTACTATAAAGGCAGAGCCTTCACCAACTTTGCTTTCTACTTGAATTTGCCCCTGGTGATTTTCTACAATAGCTTGAGCGATCGCTAGTCCTAATCCAGAACCAGTAGTATTTGCTGTGAGTTGATTTTTCTGGGTATGGGTACGCGCTGGATCTAAACGGTAAAAGCGATCAAATAACTTTGGTAAAGCCTCCGAGGGAATACCAATACCCGTATCATTCACCTTTATTTGTAGTTGGTTATGACTATGACGCAATCCAGAAACCGATTCTATCTGGGCTAATTCTACAGTCACCCTTCCTTTATTTGGGGTGTAATGTAGGGCATTGCCAATTAAATTGGTAAATAGTCGCACCAATTGCTCCCAATTACCCTGACAAGCAAACCAAGTTTCTAATAATTGGGGATCAGTAACTGAAGTCGGGGGATCTATTAACTGTAAAGCTAGATGAATTTGCTTTTCCCCAGCAAATAGCTGTTGTTCTTCTACCACTTCCATTAACAAAGCATCTATAGGACAAGGAGTAAAGCCTTGGGTAATCCTTCCACTATCTTGCCGTGCTAAAAAAAGTAAATCGTTAACCAAAGTCCCTAAACGCTTGGTTAGTCTCTCCACCAACTTTAATTGTTGCCGATAGTGAGAATAATTAGTTACCTGGGACTCTGTTAATTCTAAATCTGCCAAAGCCACCTGCACATTGGTTTGAATTAAGGCAATGGGGCTTCTCAATTCATGGGAAGCATCCGCCGTAAATTGTTTCAATCGTTGATAGGAATCATACACCGGTTCCATAGCTTTGCCGGAAAGAAACCAACCACTCGCCCCCACTGACAGCACCATTAACCCCGTACCCAGTGCTAAATCAACAATCAACTGACGACTGGGTTTAGTCACTTCAAACCAAGGATGACTCACTCGCAGATATCCCAAAATTTGCCTTCCTACCTCTACCCGTTGGGTAATTTGGCGTAATAATAGGGGATTATCTCCCCAATCAGTCTGTTGTTCTTTGATTATATGTACAGTTTCCCCAGTAAGGTTAGCATGGATGGGTATATTCAGAGGTTCTGATAAGGTAGACCATAATAACTCCCCTGTGGCGCTAAACCATTCTAAGTCAATGTGGTCATCTTCTACGGTGTCGGCATTATCCCGGAAACTATCTTCTACATTAATTCTCAGCCTATCTTCATCTGGATTGACTGGCTCAATAATTAGCGATCGCTCTACAACTTCTACTACATGGTTCAAGGTATCATCAATCCGTTCAATTAAGGTGCTGCGGACATATAAATACACGCCACTGGCAAATAACAGGAGCAGTAAAGCTGTGATAGCAGTGTACCAAAGGGCAAGACGACGACGGGTAGCTGAAAACATATATTGGGGAAGGGTAAAGGGGAAAATAATACAATTTTGGATTTGAGATTGTGAAAGAGTTACTACATAAGCTTTCCTTTCTTTCCATCTGTTGTCATAATTTTTATATCTTGGTATAAATTAAATCTTTTTCTTGGCAAAAGTATATTCTGTCCGAGGTTGAATCCTTAATAAATAGCGATCGAATTTTCACTCAACAATGTTTTTCCTGAATTCAGAACTATGTAAAAATGACCGGATGAACTAATGGCTCATGCGTAAACAGAAAGCATGGTATACAGCTTTTACAAGGCACCATGACCCTGGATTTTGCAATTTGCAGACATACCATATCTGCCGATGAGCATAGTATATAATGCAACCGAATAAATCCTGCTTAACTTCAGGAACCCAGATAGTAAGATACTGGGCATTCGGTACCGTTTTACAGGGTTTGCACAGCTAAAGAACTGTGATAAAACAGATTGGCAAAATAAGTTAATTCATTAATCTTCAGTAAAGTTAAGAAATGGGAATCAATATGACACGTCAGGGATTTGGCCTTCAGCAAGGTAACAATTTTCGTCTATTCTCCGCAGGACTTTCAGCTGTATTAATTGCTTCTAGCGGAATAGTACTATTACCTACCCCAGTGAATGCTGATCACAAAGGGAACGCCAAGATTTTAATGGCGCAGGTTCCATTTAATGGAACGGTGATTCATGTTAATTCTGAAACTGGTTCAGATACTGATGGTGCTGGAACAACAGCCCAAGCACCTTATAAGACCATATCTTTTGCCCTTTCCAAAGCTCAAGCAGGTACAATCATTCAACTTGCACCTGGAAACTATAGCGTAGACACTGGTGAGCAATTCCCCCTTGATCTTAAAAGTGGTATTACCCTCAAGGGAGATGAAAGCACTAAAGGACAAGCAACAGTAATTACAGGTAGCGGCAATTATATTAGTCGTACCTTCGCCAGACAGAATATCACAATTCTTGCCCAAAATAATAGTGTGATCAACGGTGTTACTGTTACCAACCCTGAAAGCCGTGGTACTGCTGTATGGGTAGAATCAACTAATCCTACTATTCAAAACAGTACATTTATTAATAGTTTAAGAGAAGGGGTATTTGTTACTGGTACAGGTAATCCCACAATTGAAAACAACGTCTTTTCTGAAAATAAAGGTAATGGGGTTTCTATTGCCAAAGATGCTAAAGGTTTAATTCGTAACAATTTATTCCAGAACACCGGTTTTGGCTTGTCTATTGGTGGTACTTCCACACCTCGTTTAGAAGGAAATCAAATTTCTGACAATGTAGATGGTATTTTCATCTCCAATTCTGCCAAACCTGTATTACGTAAAAATGTTATCCAGAATAATACCCGCGATGGCATTGTTGTAATTTCCCAAGCTTTACCCAATTTGGGAACAAGCAATGAAGATCCTGGTGAGAATTTGATTCGTGACAACAAACGCTATGATCTGAATAATGCTACCAACAATGTGGTTGTAGCTATTGGTAATAATATCAATAGTTTGCAAGGTTCAGTAGATTACGTTGCTTCTGATGTGGAAGCACCTCCTGGAACACCAGTAGCTTTCAAAGATGTACCTACTAGTCATTGGGCAAAGAATTACATTCAAGCCTTATCCGCAAAAGGTGTAATTGCAGGTTTCCCCGATGGTACTTTCAAACCCAACGATAGAGTCACCCGCGCCCAATTTGCAGCTATTATCAATAAGGCGTTTGCACCAGGAGCTAAGCGAGCAGCGATTAATTTTAATGATGTCAAGACTAGCTACTGGGGATACCAAGCGATTAGAACTGCTTCTAGTGGTGGTTTCCTTTCTGGATATCCCAACAACATCTTTAAGCCAGAGCAGCAAATTCCTCGGGTACAGGTACTAGTATCCTTAGCCAATGGTTTAGAGTTAACCGCACCTGATCAAAATTCCCTATCTTTTTACAACGATGCTTCCCAAATTCCTAATTGGGCTAAGGACTCGGTGTCAGCAGCGACTGTAAAACAAGTTGTGGTTAACTACCCTACTCTGAAGCAGTTAAAGCCCAATAATCAAGCTACCAGAGCAGAAGTAGCGGCTTTCGTTTACCAAGCAATGGTAAATGCTGGTAAAGCAGAAGTAATTCCTTCCGCATATGTGGTTAAAGTTCCTGGTACTGGAGCTGCTGCTTCGATTCAAAATTAAGGAAATATCGAGGCTCAGTTCAAAGGGGGTAAGGATATCAACTCAACCTTTCTCCCTTTACTTTTGGATTTTGGATTGATTCTACGGATAAATCTGGGAGCTTGTAGCATCAAGGAATTATTGGTTAGGAAGAGGCAGGGAGCAGCGCGCAGGGGAGAAACCCCATACATGAATGTAGAGAGCAGCGCGCAGAAAGGGGATCTCTCCCATGAGCGACTGCATCAAGAAAGGAATTATTGAGAAAGAGTGCTTATGCATCGCGGCGCAATTATTTCTAATTTTTCCACAAATAAATTTGGGGGCTTATATCCTTTTCTTTTTCGGTCAGTAGTAAATAATTTATTTTATACTTGTGATTGGGTAATACTTAGTAATTTAAGTGTTATTTTTTTATTTTTATTAAACAACAAGGTAAAGTGCGATCGCATTTTACCTTGTTGTTTAGCAGAAAAACTTATGAATAAAACTATCAATACTAGAGAATTGACGGGAGCTTCATCCCTAAGCTATGGCAAGCACCCTAATGAATCATCTCAATTTTTTACATCTACGGAATAAGCATAGTGCTAAGGACAGGTTGTACATTCTCGGAAAATTGCCCCACAATATTTCCTGCTGCATCATAATTACAAACTATATACACTCTGTCATCTGTTGACTTAGCTTTTCCACAACCTAGCTTTGTGCTATTTTTCCAAACAACCTGGGTAAAGTGTCCTGTCTGAGAGGAGAAACCTGGTTGATCGTAATTATAATTTATCCTCTCATTATACCAGGCCTTTACAGGAACCTCACCATCAACATCAAAACCAGGTTGGGAACTCCAAGCGTAATAGATATTTTCTCCATAGAGATTATTCGGGCGATGTTGCATTTGCCCTGTATTTGCCAACTCTTCTGCCCATTCTTGGGCGAGGTTAGTAAGTTCACTATCCTCAATTAAAGCTGGAGATCCGTGTCTTCGTCGTAGCTTATTGTGCCTAGACAGGGCTTTTTCTCGGAAGATTGTCAAATTATTAGATTGTGCAGAGACATTGATATTTATACTGGTTCCAATAGCTATGGCACTTGTCAGCCCAGCTATGCCTAAAATCGTTGCTTGCCATGATTTCATCAATATTCTCCTTAATCTGATTTTAATGTTGTCTTGAGAATGCCGTGAGGAAGCTTGTATAAATTATACCTTTCTAGGATAAGCAATATTTGAGAAAAGCGATCGCTTAATTTGCAAATTTCGTTTTCAGGTAGTCCCGTAGACGCCCTACGCGCGGCTTCTTGTATGAAAAATTTTTCACCATCAAGGATGTATAGCCCTGTCTGTGGGCATTAAAGAAAAGCACAGCTTGACGCGAAGCATCAGAAATACCTCTGCTCTATCCCCAACCTCTAACGCTTACCCCTTATTTTCCAGATTTTTTATGTGACAACCTCTAATTGCCAAAAAAAACAATTTATTGTATTGTTTTGTGCATCTAATTCACTTAGATTAACTGCTCTAAATTTTTGTAAATCAGGTGAAGTGCGTGAATCAGCAATCTCAGGGAAAAATAGATATTAATAAGGATAAAATTGCCCATCTAGAAGCCAAGTTACACCATGCTTACGAAGTAATCGCAAATCTCAAACAACAGAATGGAGAACTAGAAAAACAAATATATAAACTGAAAAATCATCAAGGGAAGGGAACTAGAATTTTAGTTGTTAACGCTCCTGATAATCCGATCAGTAGTCAAATATCTCAAGTCAAGCCAAAAATCGCTAAAAAATATCATCTAATATCTTTTGTATATGCAGGGTTAAGCAGTATATTCAATCATAAATTCTGCCTTAATAATCAAATATCTTTTTACCTCAAATATTATAAACTAATTATTATCTTTATTCCCAGTGCTATTGGCTTATTTTATGTTAGCGATTCTAATTATTCAATCAAACCAAAATATCAACAATATGATCTAGTTGCAAACCAACAACAAAATCCAAACTCACAGAATGCATCACCGCTTCCAAAAGAAGCTCATCAATTAATCAAAATACGTAGTCTCGATGTTAAATCATCTAGAGAATTTATCTATAATGTCAAAAAAAATCCTACCTTAAATCGGAATCATCAACTAGATAATATTATTAAGAGTATAAGAAAATATACCCGGTCTCAAGGACTATCCACAAAATCTTTATCAGTGACCTTAATTGATTTAAATAGTAAATCAATTTCTGGATACCGACAACATACAAGAAGGTATCCAGCCAGTGTTGTAAAGTTATTTTGGATGATAGCCATACAACATAAAATGTATAATGGATTAATCAAAGTCGATAAAAAGATTAATAATGATTTAAAAAAAATGATTATTGAATCTGATAATAATGCATCTAGCCGCATATTAGACCAGATTAGTAAAACGACATCCAAACGGCATAATTTGAAACGTAGAAAGTTTAATCAATGGCAAAAAAAACGGCTAGCAGTTAACAATTTTTTTCGGAAAGCAGGATACAAAAATATTTATCTAGCTCAAAAAACATTTCCTATTTATGAAATAAGAATGAGAAAACCAATTGGTCCAGATAAGCAAATCCGTAAAGATGATACTGCTTATCCTCAGCGTAATAAAATTACAACGTACCAAGCTGCAAGGCTAATGTCTGAAATTGTTTCTGATAAAGCCATAACACCAAAATATTCTCAAAAAATGTTGGGTTTACTGAAGAGAAAATTACGTCCTTCCTTGGGGGAAAAATTACCACCTTATCCTCCAGGTTTTCACCCTTTGGTAGGTTTTTTAGGACAATCTTTATCTGCGGATCAGGTTGGTTTTTTTGCCTCAAAAGCTGGCTGGACTTCATATTGTCGCCTAGATGTTGCCTATGTAGAAAGTAAAGATAAAAAAACTCGTTATATTTTAGCTGTATTTGGCAACAATAAAGCCTATTCCAAAAATCATCGTATTTTTCCCAAAATATCTCAGCTTGTTTTTAATAAGATGAAAAATATACGTAAAAAAAATCAATAGATTCATACATAATAAATTATGTGCAGTCAAACTAATTATGTTTTGGAAATGTCCCGAGCTGCGTGATGATAATATTACTAAGCAGTATTTAAACCATAACCTAGTGACATAGGTTTTTCGATGATGCTAAGATTGCAATACAAATATATTTACAACCTACGAAATTTAAATTTCTTCCTCAATAACCCTTATGATACTAAGATTGCTCAATAATCAATGTGTAGTACTATTAAATAGAATAATGGCAGTAATTCTCAAAGTAGTTAAGTGAGTATATTTACTTTTTTAATTTAATATATAATGATATTGTTTTGTTAAGGTAAAGAGAATCAAGATTTTAGTCAAAATAGCATAAATACTGAGGACGCATCATATATTGGGTGATATTGTAGCATAAAGACTCTGATTAATTTGCTATCTTGTAAGTCCTATATATTTGAACTTTTATGGTTGAAACATAATTAATTAATCTTTCAATTATCTAATTAATTATCACCTATTTCTCTCTACATTATGTTAGATTAAATTTTGTGTATAAGAGTTGCCATTTTATATCGTGTTTTGATATAGAGTGACCCCTATTTTATAATAATAATTATTGAAATTCGACTTCGTACTCTTTTCAATGGTATCCCGAACTCTCAAATCCTTATGGCAAGAATGGCGTTTAAATTTTTAAATGTCACTATAAATCAGTGATATTTAAAAAATATTTTGTCAAAAATCTATCTGGGGTTTTTGTACTGTAAGTGGTACTAAGTTATTTATTTTGGACAAAATCAAGTTCAAATAAGAAGTCAAATTAAATAATTAAAATTTCTATTTCATTTATTTAAATCTTATTTAAAATAATAACAGATGCAGTTTCATATAAAAGAACAAGATAGGCAATTCTTAAAAAAAGAACACAAAAATGAATTGCCAAGAAATAGTTATTGGTCTTGGAAACAGGCAGAGGCTAAAGAGAATAGTAGTGGCTTAAAGCAAATTTGGTCGATTTTAAATCGTCAAATATACGTAATTATAGGCTCAACAATAATACTAACAGCAGCAGCTATTGGCTGGCAATTCATTCGTACTCCCAAATATGAAGGAAAATTTCAAATATTAGTTGAGCCTTTAAAAACCTCTGATAGTGAATTACTTATTTTGTTGTCGGAAACTTTAAAGCAGAACGTTAATGAAATTACTAAACAGAATAGTACGGCTTTAGATTATCAAGCTTTAGTGGAAGTTCTAAAAAGCCCTAAAGTTATCAATCCTGCTGTAAAAAAAATAAAGCAGAAATTCCCAGGAGTTAATTATGATGTATTAGTGGGTAATGATGTATTAAAACTACCTAAAGGTAGAATAGGTACCATTTATATTAATCGTATTGTTCAAGGAAAAGATAAATCTAGAGTTATAGAGGTACGTTATCGAGATACTGAGATTGAAAAGATTCAAATAGTTTTAGACTTAATCTCTAAGGCATATAGGAAATATAGTTTAGAGCAGCAGCAGACAAATTTACGGCAAGGAATAAAATTTGTTGATCGTCAGATTCCCACAATACAAAATCGAGTAAATAATCTGGAATTACAATTGCAAAAATTCCAACAGCGACACAAAATATTAGATCCAAA
The DNA here is from genome assembly GCF_900185595.1 of Calothrix rhizosoleniae SC01. Lineage (GTDB taxonomy): Bacteria > Cyanobacteriota > Cyanobacteriia > Cyanobacteriales > Nostocaceae > Calothrix_A > Calothrix_A rhizosoleniae. The sequence continues at coordinate 5,792 of NZ_FYBH01000260.1, read as the reverse complement.
ACTTCAAAGTGAACAACTACTGACAATAGCTGACAATCTGAAAAATACTAGGCTAACAATAGAGCAAAATTTAGCAGAACATAAATCTCTATATATTTCCTTACAAAACCAGTTAGGCTTACAACAAAAAGCAGCTATTGCATCCTCTGCTTTAAGTGAATCTCCTCAATATCAACAATTACTTACCAATATCCGTAAGATAGAAGCAAAAATTGTGGCTGAGTCTGTGCGTTTAACTGAAACTCATCCTGTTCTCATCTCTTTGCGAGAGGAACGCCGCCAACTTATACCTCTACTGAATAAAGAAGCACAACTTGCATTAGGGAAAAATATCTCCAATCCGACAACTTCTAATTCCCAAGTAGAGACTTTCCAGAATTCTGTGCGTCGCCAATTAATTCAGCAAATGGCGGATACTGTTAACCAAATTCAACTGCTGGAAGCCAGCTTGCAAGCTAATATTCAAGCAACACAAGAATTAAACTTACAAATTCGACAATATCCAGCCATCGCTACAGAGTATGGAAAGCTACAAAGGGAATTAAAAATAGCCACAGACACCTTGAGTCAATTGTTAGCAAAACAAGAGGCTTTGCGGGTAGATGCAGCGCAACAAGAAATTCCTTGGGAGTTGATTATGCCTCCTACTATACCCAGAGATAAAAAGGGTGAATTTATCCCCGTATCACCAAAAATACCATTAATTGCTGTAGGTATAGTTGGTGGTTTATTATTGGGCAGTTTAGCAGCTTTTGGGATTGAAAATGCAAAAAATGTCTTTTACGATCCTCAGGATGTAAAAAATGAGTCTCAATTACCTTTGTTGGGTACGATTCCCTTTGCGAAAGAATTACAAAAGTTACCACAAGCTAAATCTGATGTAGTTAAGCTCAATCTCCATCAAGTTGCTCAATCCCAACCTGAAGTTTCACCAAAGCATCAATCTAGAAAAGAATCTCCTCTATTAGAGGCTCTTTGCTCCCTGTATACCAGATTCCAATCCCTAAGGAGTGATATTCCTTTTAAATCAATTGCAATCGCATCACCAACAACTGGTGATGGTAAGTCTACAGTTGCTATAAATCTCGCCCAAATAGCAGCAGAAGCAGGTCAAAAAGTCTTATTAGTGGATGCTAATTTATATAACCCTCAAATTCATCTAAAATTAGGTTTAGCCAACAATCAAGGACTTAGTGATGTTTTGACTGATAATCTCAATTTTAACCATGTAATTACCCAATATTCCACAGAAGAACAAAACTTATTTGTAGTTACGTCTGGTACTGCTAGATTTTCTCATCCGAGTAGGTTGTTCTCATCTAGTAGAATGCAAAATTTTGTGGAATTTGCCAAAGCAAGCTTTGATTTAGTTATTTATGATAGTCCCCATATTTTAGGTCTCTTAGATAGCAATATTTTAGCACAGCAATTAGATGGAATGATCTTAGTTGCTGGACTAGGGGAAACACTACGTTCCAGTTGGGAAAAAGCATTAGAGGAGGTAAAAGCTGCTCATGTTGCAATCCTTGGGATTGTAACTAATTCTTTAACTAAAAAAAGATGAATATTTAAAATAATAAATTTTATTTTTTGTTATTAATATAATATGAAAAAAGTTTCTGTAATTATTCCAGTATATCAGGCAGAAAAATATATAAAATTGACCTTAAAATCTGTATTTTTACAAACATATCAAAATTTTGAAATCATTGTAATTGATGATGGCTCTACTGATAAAAGTGTAGAAATATGTGAGAATTTCCAAGATAAAAGAATCCATATTATTAAACAAGCAAATCGTGGAGTTTGTGCAGCTAGAAATGTAGGTATTAGTCATGCGACAGGAGAATACCTGGCATTTTTAGATGCAGATGACCAGTGGATAGCCGAAAAGCTGGAAAAGCATGTCGAACATTTAAATAGTCATCCACTTGTGGGAATAAGTTTTAGTTGTTCTGCTTTTATTGATGAATCAGGAGAACTATTAGGTATGTATCAAATCCCTCAATTAGACAATATTACTCCTGCATTAGTACTTCGTCGTAATCCCATTAGTAATGGCTCAGTTCCTATAATTAGAAAAGAAGCTTTAGAAGAAATTAAATTTCAGGGGAATTGTTATTTTGATGAGCAATTAAAACATTTTGAGGATGTAGAGTGTTGGCTGCGGATTGCTTTACAGACTAATTGGCAAATACTGGGTATTCCAGAGATTTTAACTCTCTATCGAGTTAATTCCCAAGGAGCGTCTACAAATATTGCCAAACAGATAGAGGATTTAGAAAAAGTTTTAGAGAAAACTCGCTCCTATGCTCCAGATTTGATTTTTCAGCATGGAAATGCAGCCAAAGCCTACGAGTTGAGGAAATCAGCTAGATGGGCGGTTCGGCTACAATTAGGTTTAACAGCAGTAAAATTGTCTCATCAAGCATTATCCACCCATTGGCGTATCTTGGTGGAAGAACCACAACGAACAATAATTACCTTGGTAGCTGCGTATTTGCTTTGCCTCATACCTCGCTCTCTTTATCACCAAATAGAAGTACAAGCAATTAAATTCATTGGATTTTCTCAACGACTCCGAATTATACGGGAACCTGTCACTCCTGAGACAACATTAGGAATGAGAAATTAACCCATATTGAAATACCTAGTTAACAGGTTGACATCCTCCTACTGCTCTCAAGCAGCGTGCGCGAAACGCGCGTAAACCTTGCGCGTAGCGCTATACATTCTTTCACTCCAAACTATTAACCACCTCCACAAATTGCTGGGAGATAAAGGGCAAGATTTTTTTATTACCAGCATTTTCCTTACCTTCAGTAAATACCACTAAGAGATAAGGGCGTTGATCTGGAATTTCAATATAAGCTGCATCATGACGAACTTGGCTCGTCCAACCAGCTTTTGACCACAGTTTTGCTGTTTGAGGCAAGCCACCACCTAAAAAGCCTGTAACTTGATCTTCCTCTACATCCTGGGGTAATTTATCGGGGTTAACACTGCGTTGGAGTAAAGCCATCATGGTTTGCGATCGCTCGCTGGAAACCGCCACTCCACCAATGATACTATGTAATAATCTGGCTATGGCATTGGTGGTGAGCATATTCCGGTTTTCTAACATTTCTCCATAAAATGCCCGTTCCCTACCATAAGGTCCATCACCCCAAGTTTTTTGGCAAACATTGATGGTTTCCAACTCTGACCACTTCAAGGATTGGTAATAACGGTTAATAATTTGCCGTTGGTACTGCCAAGTTTCAAAGGGTCCAGCAGGTAATTCTGCTCCTGATGTAGTGCCAGTTAGCACATCCACAATTAAACTGGTAGCATCATTACTAGAATCAACAATCGCATCTTTCATTGCTCGTTGTAATTCCAGAGAATTGTTGACCATTCCCTTATCTAGCCATTCATGTACGGCTACTAAATAAAACAGTTTGACTACACTCGCAGGGTAAATCTTTTCCATTCCCCTATAAGTAAATCCACGTACTGAATGGTTCCAAAATGCATCTGAAGTGAGGGCACCACCCGTATTTACTAATACAGGTGGATCGTAGACAATCCAAGTCAGGGCAATTTGGTTACGAGCTAGAGTGGGGAATGCTGCCCAGGTAGCTTCTAAAATTTGATTCCCTAGCTGTGCTAATTGTTCGTCTTTGGTAAAAAAAGTCATTGTGATTGCCGGATGTCTCTGAATCTAAAATCTCAAATTCCTCACCTTACAGCAGGTGAGTACCAGTGTTTGGCTAATCTGGATGTATATGATTCTCCTGAGTGTAAGAGTTTAGGTAGCCAAGCTGCAACTGGCAGACACCTGTGTGTTCTAGGAAGTGATGCGGACGCTGTACGGATAGTTTTGTGTGAAGATGATTATCCAGGGTGGTTATCTGTAAATGATTTACATTACTTACAACCTGCTACTGTAACTTATCAAGCTACATTATTAACCACAGAGGAGATTAAAAAATTATTACCCCAGGTAATTAGCTTTACTCACCAAGCTATGGAACAATCTAATTATTACCTTTGGGGAGGTACATCTGGGCCCAATTACGATTGTTCTGGTTTAATGCAAGCGGCGTTTGTTTCCGTGGGGATTTGGCTACCCCGCGATGCTTACCAACAGGAAGGATTTCTCCCAGCCATTGAGATGGAAGAATTAGCACCGGGAGATTTGGTATTTTTTGGCACGTCTCAAAAAGCAACTCATGTAGGACTCTACTTGGGAGATGGCAAATATATCCATAGTTCTGGTCGAGATAAAGGGCGCAATGGTATTGGGATTGATATACTTTCGGAACAAGGTGATGAGGTAAGTCAGTCTTATTATCAGCAGCTACGTGGTGCTGGTAGGGTTGTTAAGTGTTACGAACCGCAGAGATACTGAGGATGCAGAGAAATATGAGGAGTGGGTTAGTTTCTAATGGTATATTGCAGGAAGATGAGGGGTTCTCTACTTCTATTCCTGATGTTTCCGTGGTGGTACCAATTAAGGATGAAGTAGATAGTTTACCTCATTTACTAGAAGCGATCGCATCTATTTTAACGGCAAGTCAGTTAAGTTATGAAATTATTTGCGTGGATGATGGCTCTGTTGATGGTTCTGTGAAGTTTCTCAAGGAACAGGGACAAATCCGTGGGGATTTAAAAGCGGTAATTTTGCGGCGTAATTATGGACAAACAGCAGCTATGGCGGCTGGATTTAATTATGCCATAGGTAGAGTGATTGTGACTTTGGATGCAGACTTGCAAAACGATCCCGCAGATATACCCATGATGTTGGCAAAGTTAGATGAGGGTTATGATTTGGTGAGTGGTTGGCGAGAAAAACGCCAAGATAGAGCCTTGACGCGACTACTCCCTTCCAAAATTGCTAACTGGTTAATTCGCCAAATTACTGGGGTCAAGATTCATGACTATGGTTGTTCCCTTAAGGCTTATAGTACAGATTTAGTTAGGGATATGAATCTCTATGGGGAATTACACCGCTTCCTACCAGTATTAGCTTACATCGAAGGGGCGAGAATTGCCGAAGTGAAGGTACAACATCATTCCCGTCGCTTTGGTAGTAGTAAATATGGTTTGTCCCGTACCTTCAGGGTATTGATGGATTTATTAACCGTTGTGTTTATGAAAAAGTTTCTCACCCGTCCCATGCACGTTTTTGGATTTTTGGGTCTAACTTCTACATTTTGCGGAGCTGCGATCGCTATTTACTTGACTTATCTTAAAATATACGAAAATCAAGAAATCGGTAATCGTCCTTTGCTAACTCTCGCTGTATTGTTATTAGTCACGGGAATACAACTATTTTGCTTTGGTTTGTTGGCGGAATTATTAATGCGGACTTATCATGAATCCCAAAGTCGCCCTATTTATCGAGTAAGGGAAGTAGTAGCAAAGCATCGCCAGTGATAGGAAGAAGTGGAGATATTATATTACTATCTCTACTGTCACCTTGAGGCTGATAAATTCAATTAGTCTAAAAATAGAATATATATACACATATCTTGCACCTTCTCAATAAAAGCAAGGTGGGCATCGCCCACCCTACTCAAAACTACAATAAATGCTAACTCCATAAGTAAGATCGGAATATAAATGCAAGAGGTATTTTCCTCAAAATTGCATTATTTAGACTAAACCGTTTAGCCTAAAATTGATAGCAGCCTCTGTAACACTACCCCTATATAAGGGTTATAAAATGTCCTAGTTAGGAGTATAGTTCTTCAATTTATAACAATAAATTTATTACTTATAGAACTTACACATTGACATAAAATATT
>NZ_FYBH01000346.1 GCF_900185595.1 Calothrix rhizosoleniae SC01 | reverse complement strand
AGCTCTCAGTTAAAAAAATGACCGAAAAAGAAAAGGATGCAAACCCTCAAATTTATTTGTGGAAAAATTAGAGATAATTGTGCCGCGATGTATAAACACTCTTTCGCAATAATTCCTTTCTTGATACAGTTGCTCATGGGAGAGACTCCCTTTCTGCGCGCTGCTCTCTACATTCATGTATGGGGTTTCTTCCCCTGCTAAGAGCTACCCTGCCTCTGACTGACTTCTTGGCGTAAAATGCATATCTGAGTACTGCCATATGATTAAAAATGAATATGCTGAGATTCCCTTATTTTTTCAAAAGACTGGAAATCTTAATTATTCATAAATAATTTATGGCTACTACAATAACCAGATTCTCAAACACCAACTTCGTTGTTATATATGATACTTTTGCATACGAATATCTTCATGAATTCTAGGTATGTAACATTTCACCATGAAATTAATTTACGACAGTATACTTTCAAGTCTCAATTAGTTGCTAAAATTACATACAAAAAAGCCTTATACCAATTCACGAAAAATCTGATACAAATTATTAATCTTTAAATTCTTTCCCTCTGCACCCTGCACCCTGCTCCTCTGCTGCCTATGTGCATCAATTTTAAAGTGAAACGGTATTACCCAATGGAATTAAATTATTAATTATTGGTGCTATTTACTATGAACTTTGTGAGCGTAACTCTCTGCAAGTCTCACCTGGCTACACAATTCAGATTTTATGAATTTTAGGTAATCAAATTTTGCGCTTGATTTCTTAGGGAACACCAAAAAATAGGTATTGCTGAATTGGAATATGAAATTTAAAAATCAGGTCTCTCAAACTCTTTCTCTCTGCACTTCTGCGCCTCTGCGTGAGACAAATTCATATCTTTATTCAGCAAAGCCAAAAAATAAATTACCCAATTTCTGGACTTGAACTACTTGCTTCACTCCCCCTGCTCCCCTTCGGATTGCGCCGCTTGCTACAATACGGGAAACCCGTGCAATGCAGTGGTTTCTCTGGTCACTTGCATTCCAAATGATTGATTATTTTTTATTTGGAAGTCTCTTAACCCAAGGCTGTTTGCAAAACTTCCCGATGCATCAAAGCTCCATCTACTAAAGAAAGAATTTTTTCTGCGGACAAGGATTTGCCATTGTGGTAATGCTCTACCCAAGTCTGACAAATAACTTGGGGATTTTCTGGTAATGTAGCTAAATCCCAACCAGGTATATCTAAATCTTCCATCAGTCGATTCACTTTGGGGTCGTAACTCAGAGCAAAGCAGGGACACCCTTCACTAGTACCCATAATTAAACTGTGCAGACGCATTCCAATTGCCATATCTACGCCCCGAAATACACCTTTGAGCATTTGGGGGTCTTCTAGGGATATAATTTGACTATTATCCTGGAGTGCTGATTGCATAATTTGAGCGATCGCTAAATCTTGGCTTTGTTGAAATGGCAACAGAATAATAAAAGTACCTGTGGCTTGTTGAAAATCCACCAGAGCTTGGACTAAATTATTAAGGCGTTCAACGGTAAGTTGGGGATGATTGCGTAGTGTTATAGCTACCCTAGGTGTAGGTAAATCCTCTAGCTCTGGAACAGGTTTACTTGCCAAAGCCCAAACAGGATCGGGAGCTAGGATGTGGGGAATATTCCACTGTGATAGTAAACCAGCTGAAACGCGATCGCGTACACTAACTTGAGTGCATCCAGCAAAACATTGTCTTGCTAACCAACGGGTAGAACGACGTTTGATTGGACCAATTCCCTGTCCCCAAGCAATGGTTTTCAATCCCATTTTTTGTGCCGTTGCCATGATTATTCCGTAATATAATGGACTCACAGCACTAGTTGCATCTTGAATTAAACTCCCTCCTCCCCAAATTAGAGCATCACAAGAGTGCAAGGTTTGCACCATAGATAAGAGCTGCATTCGTGGAAATGCCTCCACACCATAATGCTGCTGAGTAACCAAGGGATTTCCAGAAAGCACCACAGGCGTTACTGATGGTGGTAGCATTTGCAATAGAGTTGCCAACAAAGCCTCATCACCACCATTTCCCTTGCCGTAATATCCAGACAATAACGCCCGTATAGCCATTTTAGATTTTAGATTTTGAGATTATTATTAACCTTGTTCAAGATAATATCTACTATTCGTAGATATATGAAGCAGGAACATTTGTTCATCAAGCATCATATCCTCTGAATCTTATCTCATCTAAAAGTAACTGATAACTGATAACTGATAACTGATAACTGAACTTATGCACGCTCTTTCAATTCCCACCTGGATTATTCACGTTTCTAGTGTTATTGAGTGGATTGTCGCTATTTGGTTAATTTGGGATTATGGTGAACTCACCAACAACCGCAGATGGTGGGCATTATCCTTTGCCATGTTACCAGCAGGAATCAGTGCCATGTGTGCCTGTACTTGGCACTATTTTGATAACCCCACATCCCTAGAATGGCTAGTAACCTTACAAGCTACCATGACCCTAATTGGTAATTTTACCCTATGGGGTGCTGCCTTTTGGATTTGGCGTTCTAGTCAAGCAGACACTACAAATAATCCAGCTTCCCAACCAGTAATTGAAACCAAGCAATGATTTCTAAAGATACCCTATTTGCCCTTTCCCTATTTCCTTACCTGGGTTTCTTGTGGTTTATTAGTCGAGTACCACAAATGCCTCGTTTGGCACTGTATGGTTTTTATGGCACCCTCGTCTTTGTTGCTGTTACCATTCCCGTCGGAATTTATGCCAAAGTTAGTTTAGATCAATCCTTAGCAAATGTGGATTGGCTACATGGAGGAGCGGAAGTTTTTTTAACCCTTGCCAATATCTTGATTGTTTTAGGTTTCCGTCAAGCGATAAAACAATTAAAGGGAACCAACCAACTTAACCATGAGGACAATTAAAATGGAAGTTATTCCAGCCATTGATTTACTGGGAGGTTGCTGTGTGCGACTTTACCAGGGAGATTATGATAAATCCCAAATTTTTAATGAAAATCCTGTAGAAGTTGCTAAACAATGGGAAGAACAGGGTGCTACCAGACTCCACGTTGTTGATTTGGATGGGGCTAAAGCAGGTAAAATAGTTAACCTAGAAGCGATCGCAGCCATTGTTGAGGCTATATCTATACCAGTGGAAGTTGGGGGTGGATTGCGATCGCTAGATACTGTACAACAGTTATTAAATTTAGGGGTGCGATGGGCAATTTTAGGCACAGTCGCTGTAGAGCAACCAGAACTAGTCCAACAACTCTGCCAACAATTTCCAGAACAAATTATCATCGGCATTGATGCCCGTAATGGAAAAGTAGCAACCCGTGGTTGGTTAGAAACCTCAGAGGTTCTGGCTACCCAATTAGCAACACAAATGCAGGAATTGGGAGCCGCCGCAGTCATTTATACCGACATTCACAGAGATGGAACTCTTTCGGGACCAAATTTAGATGCTTTGCGGGAAATGGCTGAAGCCATTGAGATTCCAGTTATTGCTTCTGGTGGGATGAGTTCTGTCACCGACTTACTGAGCTTATTAGCTTTAGAAACCCAAGGAGTAAAGGGAGCGATAATTGGTCGTGCTTTATACACTGGGGACATTGATCTAGCTGAAGCATTACGGGCTGTAGGACCCGGACGCATTCAAGATATTCCGCCCAATTTAGATTTTACTTCCTTTGCCTAGTTGGAAAATAGGGAGTGGGGAATCGGGAGTCGGGAGTCGGTCAGAGGTCTTTTCATGCTTGTTTGTGGGCAAAATTGCGCGTGGGGGCTAAATTGAAAATAGGCAGTAAGTCAAAAGTTTATACCATTTTGAAAAAAGAATGGGACAGATGGGTAGGGAACATCCACAATCTTTCAATATATAAAAGTATCTTACTGGTGCCGTGCCCTTACGAAGAATTTATATGTTGCAAACATTATTTGAATTGGTATTACCTCGATTCAATGAACTCGTTATGAAAATCCAACAAATTATCGAGCGTCAAGGTATCGTTCATAGCGATCCGGAAATTATGAGCGGCATTCCTGTATTTATTGGTACACGTGTTCCCCTACAAACTTTTAAGGATACAAGCCCCCGGATTTATCCGTGGAAAGGGAAAAAGTATTTTCCTTATTCAAGCCCCTCGATTTATCGATGGGGTAACTGATAACTGATAACTGATAACTGAAATGACGACTTCTTTAACTAGGCTTCTCTCTCTTGAAGACTTCCTCAAGTTGCCATTCTTAGAGGAATCTCCAGCATGGGAGTACGCGGATGGAGTCGCTATGCAAAAACCCATGCCTAAAACTCGACACTCTATCTTACAGAAATGTCTAATAAAGGAAGTTGACAACCAGACTGATGACTACACGGCATTACCTGAGTTGCGATGTACATTTGGCGGACGTTCTATTGTTCCAGATGTTGCAGTAATTGCATGGAATAGAATCCGCGTTAATGAAGTCGGGGAACCAGAGGATAACTTTACCGAACCACCTGATTGGACAATCGAAATCCTTTCACCCGATCAAAAGGTGAACCGTGTAATTGACAACATCCTCCATTGTTTGAAACATGGCAGCAAATTAGGATGGATGCTCGATCCAGATGATTATTCTATTTTAACTTTTACTCCCCAACAAGAACCAGAAGTTTGCAGAGGAGATCGTCAACTTAAGGTCATAGAAGGAGTTCAGTTGGTACTGACTCCACAACAAATCTTTGCATGGTTAAAAATTGGTCAAGCTAGGCAGAGCCAGTAAAAGTATCGGGAATAGTGATTGATTTTTATTTTGAGGATAATCTATGAACTACCGAAACTATATCACGATAAAACCTAATAAACGTGGTGGTAAGCCTTGTGTCCGTGGCTTACGAATTACAGTTTATGAAGTGCTTGAATACC
>NZ_FYBH01000257.1 GCF_900185595.1 Calothrix rhizosoleniae SC01 | reverse complement strand
AGTAGATATGTACCTATTAGCAAATTGTGATTATTTAGTATGTAACCAAAATTCGACATTTTCCTTAGTTGCTGAGTTGATTTCTGACATTCCAGAAAAAAATATATTTGATACTTCTCAGGACACTTTTAAAGGAAATTTCAAGCAACTTTTACACTTAATCAAAAGATAGTTTCATAGTAAGCACACTAAACCTTATCCGATAGTCAGAGTAAACACAAGAGATATATCATGATTTTCAATTCTCTACCATTAGCCAATACTAAACCTGACTTAAGAACAGCCAGAGTCACAACTATTCAAAAAGGATTAAAAATCAGATTACTCCGTGTAATAATTCTTGTCTTATTAGATATCCTAGCTTTAACTTTAGCATTGAATATAGCCGTTTTTTATGGTACTGTATTACCATCACCTTGGACACAAGAGTCCTCTTTTATGCTATTAACTATCACTTTGGAGATATTTGTTATAGCAGCTAGAGGACTATACAAGGCAGGTAGTCATCGTTGTAACTATATAAATATTATTAAAACTGTTTCTCTAGGAGCGGTTTTACTTCTATTAATTGCATTTTTATATGAACCAAATTACTATGTATCACGCTCAACTTTTATATTAATTTGGTTATTGTCTATAATCTTTACTTGTACAGCTCGCTTGATATTTGACCAAAGTACCAAAGTTCTAAGAGATAAGGGAGCTATTCGTCATCCAGTTTTTCTCATTACTGAACCAGAAAATCAAGATAATCATATTAAGTTAATAGAAAAACAAAATTGTTATTCTATAGAAAACATAGATACACCTATTTGTCTAGATTTAGCTAACCGAAAGACAACATTTAAACAACTTCATAAACAGGGAATAGAAGAGGTTTTTATCTCCTGGGATGCAATTAAGAATCGCTTATATGTTTGCTGGCATTTTCAAAATGCTGGTATCACTTTACGTATAGTACCCAAACATCATGATTTTTATGACTCTAATTCTATATTTTGGAAGGTTCAAGAAGTTCCTTACTTAACAATTTCTGCACCAATTATTACAGGAACTGATTTTTGGCTAAAGCGATATTTTGATATTATTTGTGCTAGTATTTTGTTAATATTATTGTCACCTGTATATTTAGTGATTGCAATATTAATTAAATTAGATTCTCCTGGTTCCATATTATTCAAACAAGAACGAATTGGTCTCCATAGTCGGAAGTTTAAAATTTGGAAATTCCGAACCATGGTTGCAAATGCAGAAAAATTACAAGCATCATTAGAAAATAAAAATGAAATCAAAGATGGTGTTTTGTTTAAACTGAAGGATGATCCTCGCATTACTCGCGTTGGTAAATTTTTGCGTCGTTACAGTTTAGACGAATTACCACAACTGTTTAATGTGTTAGTGGGTGAGATGAGCCTTGTTGGTCCTCGTCCTCTACCTGAGAGAGATGTCAAAAAATTTACAAGACATCATTTTATCCGACAGGAAGTTCTACCGGGTATCACTGGATTGTGGCAGGTTTCTGGTCGATCTGATATAGATAAATTTGAAGATGCAGTGAAATTAGATATTGATTATATTGAGACTTGGTCACTTTGGTTAGATATGCAAATTTTACTCAAAACTGTGAATGTAGTACTGCAAAAGACAGGTGCATACTAGCGGATAGAGTACTTCTGTATAAAAATCATCCATCCAAATAGAGCAATAAATCGGATAGCCTATCCAGTGGAGCAGAATAACGGGATAGAGATAGTTAAAAACTTCCATTTGTATCGGAAAAACCACCACATAACTTGCAAACAGTTGCAGAAAGTGACTATTATTTGAGCTATTCCTGGGAGATGAAAGCTTAAAGCAAATCACTTAGAACTTCTAAAATTAACTGGGTAGATATGCTGTTAAATCCGGCACATCGACCCAGTTAGAAGTATCATGAGACTGATGAGATAAATCCATTAATATTTGCGAATAAACCCCTTCTTGTAAAGATGGCATGGTTGCATTACCCGTTTCAATCCCCTGCACCCATGTGTCTACTACACGAAGGAAAGCGGAAATTCTCCCATCAGCGTAGTTTTTGGGAAACATTAATCGATTGGGTATTTCTATTTCTGTTAATGGTTTACCCGGTTGGGAACCCCAAACACGGAAACCATGAATATAATCTTTTTGATTTTCACTGCCTAGAACTAATGTACCTTTATCCCCATACACTTCTAACCAGTGGGTGCGAGATGCATGGACAACGGCACTAATAGTAAGTTGGCAAGGTGTACCATCGGCTAATTCCAGCATGAGCATACAGGTATCATCTGTATTGACTGGTTTCAATTCTCCGGTATTGGGATCTGTTCTTTGAGGGATAGCGGTAGTCAAATGGGCGTTTAATCTGCGCACTGGACCAAATAGCCAGTGGATGTAATCAAAAGCGTGGGAACCCAAAGAACCTAATGCACCACCTCCCATATCCTGGCGAGAATACCAGTTCCACGGACGTTCTGGGTTGGCGCGGGAAGAACCCAACCAATCAATCCGAATCAAACGTTTGCTACCGACATAGTTTTCTGATATAAGTTCAGAAAATAACTGCCATCCTGGTACAAAACGAAATTCAAAATCGACTGTAACAATAAGTCCTTTTTCCCGAGCTAAACTGTGGAGCTCTTTGGCTTCTGCTGCGTTGAGGGTGACTGGTTTTTCTAGTAACAAATGTTTCCCAGCTTGCAGTACTGCTTTTGCCATTTCGTAGTGTAAAAATGGTGGTGTAGAGATGCTAACTGCTTGTACTGCGGGTAATTTAACGATATCTGCAATGGTGTTACAGGCATGGGGAATATTGTGAGCCTGGGCGATCGCTTGAGCTTTATTTAAGTCACGGTGATAAATTGCAACTATTTCAGTGCCGGGATGGGCCTGAAATCCTGGGATATGAACTTTTTGACCAAATCCTGTGCCAATAACTGCAACACCAATCACAATTAAATAAATTCCTCATATTTTCAACCGTTGAGATATAATACCATTTTTGGAGAAATAAAGCTTGATTCAAATATAGTTGAGCGATCGCATTGAATTTTTACTGCAAAAATCTCATGGTGAAAGGATAACGATAATATTGTCCTTTGTAAGCTTTGAAAGCAGCAAAGTTGACTAATATTATTTGCAAAATAGCAGTGAGGATAATTAACCCCAATAGAATCATAGATAGTACCCTAAACACATCATTTAAATGATGGGTACTTTTATTAACAATCAGATTTATTCCACATGTAATAACAATTAACAATAGGGATACAAATATTACTAATAAGCTATAAATAGCTAGAGATAATTGGAAATTTAAAGACTCTCTGCCTTGCAAATCAACCCAAGGGAACTTTGATTTTTTCCATAACCAAATAATTAGGGGTCCAAGAATATTCAAAAAAGGTAGATACAAGGGAATGCCTAGAAATATCAAACCAACTAAGGGTATCCACAAAAGAGCGGAGAGATGACACAACACAGCCCAGATTCGCATTTGTCTTGAGCTTTTTTCTCTCATTGATTTTTTATTTTGGGTATCTATAGAGAGTTATCTTCCTTTATTATCTAGACAAATTGATAATTTAACTATCACCCTTTGGGCGACTATCTTTGAGAGCATCGCTGTCAGGCGTTTTTTACAGTTGCATTGAAGATTACGTCAACGTAACATCCTGGCTTTTTATCATAGGCTCTATTGTCCATACAATTCATTATTTTACTGCTCAAGCTAATTCCACAAATAATTGCTCTACGACAATAGTAGCAATATTTTTATTATGAGGAAAGGGTTGTAAGAGCTTGGTGAATAATCATAACTTAAAATCACTTGATTCTGTAGAGCAAATCGCCAGATACTTATTTTTGATTTCTGAGATGATAGGACTTAGAAGTTATAGTACGTCATTGTAAGGCGATCACTGTGTAACAAAAAGGAACATTTATCTTAACAAACTGTATTGATTAAAGTTTCAGAATGTGATTTTTTTCACTTTTTTATTTTTTTTGTTATAATCACCCTATTTTAAAATTATTTAAATTATGCCTGTAAAACGCCGTAAATTTTTATTAGTTGCTGGTTTCAGCACTATGAGTAGTGTTTTGTTAGGTCGTATAGAGCATCAAAATGCTCAAACAACGAATCACAATAGCTCTAAATCTAAACAGAATTTATTATTGCGTTTTGTCTCTGTTGCTGACACGGGTACTGGTACAAGAAGTCAATATGCTGTAGCTCGGGCAATGGCTAAGTATCACAAGCACAATCCCTATGATTTAGTAGTTTTAGCTGGAGACAATATTTATAATAATGGTGAGATAGAAAAAATTGGTGCCGTTTTTGAACGTCCCTACGCAGCTTTATTAAATGCAGGAGTAAAATTTCAAGCAGCTTTAGGCAATCATGATGTTCGGACATTGAATGGCGAATTACAACTTAAATATCCTGGATTTAATATGCAAGGGCGCTACTATACATTTCGCCGCAATCACATCCAGTTTTTTGCTTTAGATACTAATACAAATGCTGATTGGAATAGTCAACTTGCTTGGTTAAAAAACCAATTAAGTCAAAGTAATGCTACATGGAAAGTGGTGTTTGCCCATCATCCTGTCTATGCATCAGGAGTGTACGGGAATAATCGAGCTTTAATCAAAACCTTAACTCCCATATTCCAAAAATATGACGTGAATTTGTATATAAATGGTCACGAACACCATTATGAGCGTACTCGCTCCATTAATGGCACAACTTATCTAATTTGTGGTGGTGGTGCAGGTATTCGTCCTGTGGGACGATCCTCCTGGACTGCTTATTCTGCTTCCAAGCTAAGTTTTGCAGCCTATGATGTGTTTGCAGACAGAATTGAAGTTAAGGGGATTGATATAAAAAATAAAATTTTTGACAGAGGAATTATTTATAAAAAAGCGTAAATATAGCGCTACGTGCAAGTAATAATTAAATCGAATATTGTTTTTTACAATCACAATTAAGACCCAAAAAAACTCCTGTATAAGAAATACAGGAGTTAAAAATTTAATCTTCAGTAATAAAGATGTTAAACCTTAGTCGAGGTCAGGCATAGCCATTACTGGCTCATTATCACGGTCAAGACCCTTCTCAAAACCAGCAACGGCTGCACGAGCACGTCCAGCGTGCCACCAGTGACCGATGAGGAAGAAGAAGGCTAGGACGAAGTGAGAAGCAGCTAACCACTGACGCAGGTTAACAAAGTTGAAGGAGTTAGGTTCAGTGATAACTCCACCCACAGAGTTGATAGAAGCGTTGGGTGCGTGGGTCATGTACTCAGACGCACGACGAATTTGCCAAGGCTGTACGTCGTTACGAACTTTATCCAAGTCTAGACCGTTAGGACCACGTAGTGGCTCCAACCAAGGACCACGGAAATCCCAGAAACGCATGGTTTCTCCACCAAAGATGATTTCACCAGAGGGGGAGCGCATCAGGTATTTACCTAAACCGGTGGGACCTTGAGCAGAAGCAATGTTAGCTCCTAATTTTTGGTCACGAACTAAGAAGATAAAGGACTGAGACTGAGAAGCTTCAGCGTTTGTTGGACCATAAAATTCACTGGGATAAACAGTGTTGTTGAACCAAACAAAACAAGCAGCAGTGAAGCCCATCAGAGATAGAGCTGCCAAGCTGTAGGAAAGGTAAGCTTCACCAGACCAAACTAAGGCACGACGTGCCCAAGCAAAAGGTTTGGTTAAGATGTGCCAAATACCACCAGCAATACAAAGCAGTCCAACCCAGATGTGACCGCCGATAACATCTTCCATGTTATCAACGCCGATCAACCAACCTGCACCACCCAAAGGAGATTTGAGTACATAACCAAATATCACTGCTGGGTTTAGGGTTGGGTTGGTAATGACGCGAACATCACCACCACCAGGTGCCCAAGTATCATATACTCCACCAAAGAACATGGCTTTGAGTACCAACAACAAAGCACCACATCCCAAAATAATTAGGTGGAAGCCGATGATGTTGGTCATCTTGTTCTTGTCTTTCCAGTCATAACCGAAGAAAGAGGAGTACTCTTCTAAGGTTTCTGGACCACGCAGAGCGTGATAAAGTCCACCCACACCTAATACTGCGGAGGAAATCAGGTGGAGTACACCAACTACAAAGTAGGGGAAGGTGTCAATAATTTCGCCACCAGGACCAACTCCCCACCCAATGGTGGCTAAGTGAGGAATTAAAATAAAACCTTGTTCAAACAGGGGTTTTTCGGGGACAAAGTGAGCGACTTCAAATAAAGTCATTGCTCCTGCCCAGAATACGATCAAACCAGCGTGGGCAACGTGGGCACCCAGCAGTTTGCCAGAAAGATTAATTAAACGGGCGTTACCAGACCACCAAGCGAAACCGGTGGATTCTTGGTCACGACCTCCGACCATCATGGAGCTATTAGAGAGCGTTACCACGAGGTAATACCTCCTCAGGGAATATAAAGTTCTGGTGTGGCTGATCTTGAGGTGCCATCCATGCACGGATACCCTCGTTCAGCAAAATGTTTTTGGTATAGAATGTTTCAAATTCTGGGTCTTCTGCTGCCCGCAATTCCTGGGACACGAAGTCATAGGCACGTAAGTTGAGTGCCAAACCCACAATTCCTACTGCACTCATCCATAACCCGGTTACGGGTACAAATAACATGAAGAAGTGCAACCAACGCTTGTTGGAAAAAGCAATCCC
>NZ_FYBH01000256.1 GCF_900185595.1 Calothrix rhizosoleniae SC01 | reverse complement strand
TCCCCATAAGTGGAATTTAGGGGTTGCTTCCTATAATTCTCGTTCAATATTTTTTTAAACTGGGGTGCTAGGATTCGAACCTAGGAATGGCGGGACCAAAACCCGCTGCCTTACCACTTGGCTACACCCCAATGTGCAGACTAGAAGATTATAACAACAAACTATAGAAATGTGTCAAGTATTGTGGCAAATATTTTTTGCGGCAGTATTGATACTCCTTTCCTCTCGTTCAAGTATGGGTAAATAAACCTGAGGGTGATTTAAAATTTGTCAATGGGAAAAATATCTGCTCGCCAGAGTTACGCCCCAAGAGAACATCCCAAATTTAATAGGAGTTTTATTATGTATTTTGTCAACAAAATAGTATCGGTTATATTTCTAACATCCATCATTATTTTAAATACTATACTCATACCCACCGCATTAGCTACCAACATCACCAATGGAGCGAAAATTTTTAATGCCAATTGTGCTGGTTGTCACATTAACGGTAGCAACATTATTAGACGCGGTAAGAACTTGAAAATGAGAGCCTTAAAAAAATATCACATGGATTCCCTGGATGCGATCGCATCCATAGTTACCAATGGTAAAAATAACATGTCAGCTTACAAAGAACGGCTGACTGAGCCAGAAATACAAGATGTAGCGGCTTATGTTTTACAACAAGCACAGCACAACTGGCGTTAATTGGGAAATCTTTACCATTAATTAATCTTTATTTCACTTGCGATTAACTTGGCTTGCATAGTATCAAATACTGCTTCCCGAGCAGAATTTTGTATTTCTGCGATCGGGAAGAGAAATGTTTGCTGTGAATTTTAGAGAACAATTTTAGAGTCCTAATTCCTAAGTAAGTTGATCCTGGAGAGAAGAAAATTCTAATGGTTAACGACAATAAAATTACTAACAAGTCTAAGAATCGTCCTTTTAGAGATGTTCTTCAAGCCCGAATATCTAGGCGTAATTTATTAGCTAGCAGTATGATGCTGACTGCTGCAGGCTTCGTCACAGCTGTAGCTGGGAATCAAGTCCAGCAAGCTGTTGCTGGTACGGGTCATAGAAGAAAGTTTGGGTCACATAAGAGAAAATACTGGTGGCGAAGGAGAGACTTGCTAGGTTTTGAACCCGTTAAAGTTGCTGACGGGAATGGCCCTGTACCCGTGATTTCTTCAGACTATGAGTATCAAGTACTGATTCCTTGGGGTACACCAATTCAGCCAGGTGGTCCAGAGTACGATGGCGATCCTCATACTCGCCCAACTGCTGATGAGCAAGCAGAGCAAGTGGGTATTGGTCATGATGGGATGCATTTCTTTCCTATTCGTAGACAGAGTGACCACGGGATGTTGGCCATCAACCATGAATTTGGCAGGAATTCCCATGTTTTAGGCAAAGATGCACCTGAAAGCCTTGAGGATGTCCGTCTCTCTCAACATGCCCATGGTGTTTCAGTAGTTGAGATTAAAAGAAGATTCAATGGTCGTTGGCGTGTGATACAGAGTAATAAAGCCCGTCGTATCCACGTTAATACGCCTGTAACCTTTAGTGGTCCAGTAGCAGATCATCCTTTGCTACAAACTTCTGCTGGTAATGCACCCAGAGGAACTGTTAATAACTGCGCTAACGGTTACACTCCTTGGGGCACTTATTTAACCTGTGAAGAAAACTTCAATGGTTATTTTGGTGCAACTGGTGACTGGACAGCTACGGAAGCTCAAGAACGTTACGGATTTAGCGAAAGCGGTTTTGGTTATGGTTGGGAGAATTTTGACCCTCGCTTTGACCTGTCCAAAGCTGAATATCAGAACGAGGAAAACCGTTTTGGTTGGATTGTTGAGATTGACCCAATGGATGGGTCTCAAACCCCTGTGAAGCGTAGTGCTCTAGGTCGTTTCAAGCATGAAGGTGTGGCTGTGACAGTTGGTCATGGAGGTCGAGTTGTTTGCTACATGGGCGATGATCAGCGATTTGACTACATTTACAAATTTGTTTCTGCCGGAAATTGGAGGCGGATGCGGTTTTTTGGAAAAAGTCCTTTAGATGAGGGCAAACTCTATGTAGCTAAATTCAACGATGATGGTACTGGGGAATGGTTGGAACTTACAATTGACAATCCTCTGTTACGAGATAAGTTTAAGGATCAAAGTGAAGTATTGACCTACGCTCGCTTAGCAGCTGATGAGTTGGGTGCAACACCAATGGATCGTCCAGAATGGACAACCGTTGCACCTGGTGAATATGTTTACTGTTCACTGACTAACAACAGTCGCCGAACAGAGGCTGATGGAGCCAATCCTTTAGCTCCTAACCCCGATGGTCATATTATTCGCTGGCGTGATACTAAGCACCATGTTGGTACTGACTTCACCTGGGATATTTTCGTAATTGCTGAAGATACTCACGGTACTGAACAATCCTTTAGTGACCCCGATGGGATTTGGGCAGATCATGATGGGCGCTTATTTATCCAAACTGATGGTACTCAAAAGGATAGTTTGAACAACCAGATGTTAGTAGCTGATACTAAAACAGGGGAAATACGTCGTTTATTCACTGGAGTCACAGATGATGAAATTACTGGTATTACCGTGACTCCAGACCTGCGAACAATATTTATTAATTCTCAGCATCCTGGAAATGGCGATCCGACTGTGACCAACTTCCCCGCAGAACAGGGTACTGGCAAAATCCCCCGAGATTGTACTTTCGCTATTGTGCGTAAAAACGGCGGTATTGTCGGCTCCTAGTAGTTGATCAAATCAACATTAAGAGCTACTCAAGATTCGTAGTTAGTTCGGTAACAGCTCCCCAGCTCATTCGTGAGGGTTAAGAAAACTGCACTTTCAAAATTCACCTGTGCGAACTTAACACTATCTGGTAATGGTCGTTGGGTACGCTGTTGCCAATTTTGTTGCGACTAGGGTAATAAATCTTTAAACACTCGTTCAAATAATTCGGCAGGAACAATGGTAACGAACTGGTACACAAAGCAATTTGGCGGTGGGTATTCTCAGCTCTAGAGCCTAAGAAAAAAGGCTAAATGCCCCGCCAATTAGCTTATTGTGGATTATCTTGATACAGAAAAGGCAAACGGCAAGCCAGTAAGATTAGTACGCTCACGGGTTGCCGCCAAGGTTGTTAAATTACTGTTCAAAGAACTGGTGCACAGCACCCAAAATTATCAATATTTTTAGAGTGAAATACCAGCTGTTATTTGTTCTGCATCCTGTTCATCATTCAACTGTTGATTAAGTTCGTCCCCATCTTCTGACTGGGCTGGTAGGGGAAAAGTTTTACCTGCTAGATAATCATCAAAGTGGTATTTGAAGGCAAGCCAGGAAGTCATATCTTCCACATTAAAGAAAGCATTAGGTATATCCTTAGGTGCATCCTTATACAAGGGGACACGATTATTTAGTTGTTCTTGGAGTAATTCTGGCAACTCACTAAAACCATTGACCTTACTACCATAACCACTGTAAATCATATAGCCGGGGCGATCGCCCATTTTCATCCAAGGAAGCCATTGACCAAATCTATCCCAACTTAGTCTCAGTTTAGAAACTGTTAGCAATTCTGGGTTTAACAAATCTGCTGTGGGTACGGTGAGTTTAAACAATTCAGCAGCTTGATAAATGGGAAATGGACTATATTCTGCAAATTTAGGATCGTCTGCTAGGGGGTTGGGGTAATTAGGAAATATATCAAAAACAAAAGTTGTTTCCTCTCCGTCCACCTGTGCAGGGAATTGACCTTGGAATAAACCTTGTACGGGATTATTGGCAACATGCATCACAGGGACGGTTTCTCCTGTCCAGGGATTTTCCCATTTTTGTAACATTTCGCCAGTGCTGGGATCGAGATAGTAAGTTAATTCCCTGGAAGTAAATTTCCATTCTCCTTCTTTGATGGGAATACAACGACTAACACTCATACCCATCATCTTAAATAGGAGCTTTCTTTTTTCTCCAGGCATAAAAGCATAAATACCACCTGCCCAGATGAGATAATTGGATTCCTGCGGATCCAGGGAAGAACGGGTTTTGACCCAATATTGGGCATCAAATAGTTGGGTGTTGGCTGCCATGATTAATATCCTTGATATAAATTAACAAAGTTTAGCTTTGAATAGGTGATAATGGCGAGATGCGATCGCTCCTTAGGCGGCTCTCTTTAAGTATCGCTACCTTTTCGGTTAACGGATTTCCAAGTTAATGTAATGTTTTGATTTATTCTTAACTATGGGAGTAAATTGTTTAATTCTAGCCAAAGAGCAAAAAGAAGACTGCCAACACCCTCGTTAATTTGTCGGTGGGAGTGTTAAATATTTTGATTGGTTTATAGAGAATTTAGAAGTACGAAGTCAGTCCTGAGGAAAAATTTTTCACCATCAAGAATGAGAGAGAGTTATTTCCCCTACACTCTCTTTCAAATCGGGAGGGGCGTGAATCCTCTTCTGACTTGTCCCTCCTACCTTCTGTCTTCTCCCACCTGCTTCCTATCTTCTTTAATATTTTTCCTTATCTTCATTCTGCTCACCACTCATTTTGACTCCTGTAGGCAGTATGGTACGTCCCCCCAAAAGTCCAAATATGGCTCCAGTGCCCATAAGCCAGGTATTACTTGTATTTTCTAGAATACGTTTTTGAGATTCAGAGAGATCAGGTTGACAAGCGAGCAAAACAGATGTACTTCCGGAAAGAAGAGTCAAGCCTACAACTGTAGAGAAAATAAGATTAAAGGTAGAGGTTTTCATTTTTTCATCCTGTTGTGTTAATAGTTACACATTACATAGGATGCTATTACCCCACTCAATACCCCACTTAAAAATACTAATAATGTAATTGGGGTCTTGTGGATACAGCTTAAATGCAGCTAAAATACCCTAAATAACACCCCAGTTTTTTTTTACACGTACCGAAATGCCAAGAACAAGCTACGGAGACGATAAGTGTGAGCAAGCCTGGAACTTGATAAATACACTTTTACAGGTGCGTGGAACTTCTCAGGGAAATTACCATGAAGTAGATGAATGCATTATAAAGTACCAAGAATGGGGTAAAGATACGCAAACTGGCAAGCCTTACATAATTGTTGAAGCTAGTCTGGCAGCTTTGAGCAGACTCTCTAAAAGGGTATTAACTATTGAGCAAATTCGCGAATCACTCAATGAACATCTGAGTGAGAGATTTCTAGGAATTTTGCAGGATCGAAGAACTAGTAAAGCCGGACGGGGAGCATCTAAATGGCAATTTTCATTACAACTTTGGTCCATAGATGGGGAGATAAATTATCGAGAGTTTAAGGCTCTCTGGCAAGAAAAGAAGCAAAGTAGAGGAAATGATGTACTTCCAAAAGTTCAGCCTCAAGTTGATCAGCAACTTCTTGCCCATGAAGAAAATTACAGTGACATAATTCATGTGGCCAATCTGCATAATTTTTTAGAACCATACGAACAACTGATCCAGGATATAGTTGATTTGATCAAGGAATATTTAAAACCTTTTGATGTAAAAACACTAAGTGAATCTGGGATCAAAAAAATATTATTAAACGTCATTCAAAGTATATCGAGAGCAAGTAATATTATTGTTTGGCGGCATCAAAAGTCTGGTGCATGGATTCAGGATTTTCATTCTCATGCAGATACATTAATTTATTCAGAAGCATTAGAAAATGTAATTCTGCCAAACATTAATGAAAAGAAAATATTCAGTAAAGAATCTCACGGTATTATAGTTGATTACCAAGAAATAACATATATTTTAGTACCATTAAGAAAAACATATAGCGTTAGTGATTCAACATTTATAGCTATTTGTGATATCAGAAGAGATGCAATATTTTTAAACGATCCCTTCGGAGCAATAATTTCTACAATTTATAGCCTTGATAATCAAAAAATTGTAGATTCTGATGTTGTAGAAGCAGAGATATTAGATTCTTTAAAGGAATCATTTAGATTTGTCTCAATTCATCTCTATCAAAGAAGATTTAAATTATTTCATCAGCGTCTGAAAAAGATGACTGTCCATTTTCAACCTATAGTTAAACTAGATCCTTTAGTACTTGAAGCTTGGGAAGCTCTGGCTAGAGATCCATTATCTACGCTGGCAGCTCCAGCAGATTTATTTAGAGCAGCCGAAATGTGGGGCGTAGAATTTAAGACAGAACTTGACCTATATTTCTTAAAAGTTGCGACAAAAGAATATAACAAAGCAAGAAATAAGCTGCAATTAAAGCGTTATCATGAATTCTTACCTTTATCTGTGAATGTGTATCCAGACTCCCTGATGAGATCTGTATATCTGGAAACTGTGCAAGATATTGTTAAAAGTAAGATAATTCCACCAGGCAAGTTAATTCTTGAAATTTCGGAAAAATCTGCTCTTCCTCAAACCTCATATTGGAATGATGAAAAACTTACTTGGGAATCATTCAGGCGAAGATTAAGGGAATATGCCCGTAAAGGAACTGGAGTCAGATTTGCAATTGATGATTTTGGAGTAGGCCATGCATCCGTCTCTCGTTTAATCGGGTTAAATTTAGAATATGTCAAAATCGACAGGGAAGTACTTAACTATACTGAAGAAGTTAGGGATAGGGTTGTAACATTTGTCCATGAAGCATTGATTGAAGCTGATCACTACACTCCCCACATAATCATAGAAGGTGTAGATCAGAATTACCCTATTAGTTTAAGAGGTCTGCTTGACATAGGTGCAAATTCAATTCAGGGTTACATTGTAGATAAACCCGTAAGTGAAATTTATGGTCGTCTTAGTGATGACCAATATAAACAACTACAACAACAACTAGTAGATGTTATGTAAATACTAGAGAACTAATTCATTTGCCATTACGCTTTATTTCGCCCTCGATAATCTCTTTGACAAACGCTGGCAGTTCTTTCTCCATACTGGCGGCTCTTTGCTTGAGCTTTTCATAAATCTCAATATCATCGCCTTCCCTAAGCAGATCTATTCTTCTGATATTACCCTAGATTGTTTGCGGGATACTTATGCCATAGATACTGTGAAAATAGTCCATAATTTGGGGTGCTCCCTGAATGAAATGGTGGATATAAGGCAAATCGAAGGATGATTAGCTCAGGGTTTGGGCTGGATGACTATTGAAGATTTACGTTTAAATGCCAAGGGTGAATTACTATCCAACAACTTGGCAACTTATAAGATACCTGATATTTACTTCATGCCAGACCAAATTGACATCAAGTTTTTAACTGAAGAAAATCCTATGACACCTTATGATTCTAAAGTCCTAGGAGAACCACCACTGATGTATGGTATTGGAGTGTTTTTTGCTATTCGTCAGGCGATGAGGGCGTTTAATTCTCAGGATGGGTTTGGGTTTGTATCACCATTAACACCAGAGAGGGTATTGTGTGAGTTGTATAGAAATGAGTTGCAAGAAATAGCTAAAAACAATGTCACAAGTCTTTCATTGCAACCATCTCAATAATTCAGGACTTACGATATTTATACAATATTCCATATCCCAGGATTAATGGTAATCCTATCAGATTGGAAGACTCAGGGACTTGAGTTGAATTATTGCCTTGGGCTTGAGTCAAAGCAATAGCAGTAATAGTCGTTCCCGGATTGCGAAATTGAAGATTAATCGCTTCAAAGGTAACTGGAGATTCCACCTGATCATTTGCATTTAGCCAATCTGAAGATTGAATTTTTAAAAGGGAAGTAAATTCAGATTTACCAGTCATTAAATCCCAGCTAATACCATTCCAATAAAACGAAGAGGCTTCATATTCAGTTGCGCTAACTTTACTAATTTTTAAACGAAAATCTGTGATATTTGTGTCTGGAATTTTGGGAAGTTCTAGGTTTGTTGATGGTGGTGGTGGTGGTGGTGGTGTTGATGGTGGAGAATCATTATTATCCTGCTCGAAACCATGATCTATATATAATTGGTGAAAATTATCCCCTGAATTTGATGGATTTTCAGGTCGCATTGCCATTTTTAGTTGAGCATCTTCATCAACATAATAAGGAATATTCCCATTTTTATCATAATAAGGTGCTGGTTCGTTGTCCGAGTAATTCAGACCAACATAATACTTATCTCTTTCTGTTTTCGCTCCGTTTGGTAAACTTGCACTCCAGTATAGAAAAATATCACCATTTTCTAGACTGAGTGGTGAATCAAGAATATAAGATGCTGTCCCCCATGAATCTGTTCCTTTTATCTCACCTGAATCAATTTCCGTGTCACTCAAAATCCAGTTAGTAGAATTATTGAGATCAGTATTTATAACTTCTGATTCACCATCATCATAGTTAAAATCATAGGCAAATGCTTTACTTGGTAAGCTAGACAAACAAGATAGAAGTATTGAAAATATGACTAAATCAATATGTAGGTTTTTAAAAACAAAATGTTTGATTTTTTGTATCATTTATATTTTTTTATCAATTATATAAAGGTTTTTCATACCAATTCACATAATGTTTGCAACATATAAATTATTCGTAAGGGCACGGTATCTACAATCTTTCAATATATAAAATTATCTTACTGGTGCCGTGCCCCTACCCATCTGCCTCATTATTTTTTCAAAATGGTATCAGCTTATTTGAGATGTATGAATCTATTATCTTCTTCACATTGATAACATTATTTTTTTTGTATGAGAATATTAGTTAAGTCAATTTCAAACAATCTTTAAATACCTGTAAATATACTTGTGATAATTATTTAAGTAAAACGATAAACTAAGAAAATACCAAAGGAAACAACTGCACCTCCCAATCCCACACTCCAGGTTAACGGATCTCCTAACAACCAATGACTGAGAAATAAACCAATAATTGGTGAGGTAAACAAAAAAGCTGAAATTGTGCTGACACTGTAACGCTGAAATAATTCTGCCCTGAGCACAAAAGCGATCGCATTTACAGCCACGCCCATATAAACAATACCTAGCCAGGAATCAGAAAACTGAGGAATAATTAAAGAAGACTCGAATATCCATGTTGCTAACTAGAATATGGTTATACTCATGGCTATTTGCCATAGGGTTGCCTGGATTGAACAAATATGGCGGATGACTGTGTGGATATGAAGAATCATTAAACCTAGCAAGGGAGAAAAACCCCATACATGAATGTAGAGAGCAACATGCAGAAAGAGCTCCCTTATGAGCGACTGCATCAAGAAAGGAATTATTGAGAAAGAGTGCTTATGCATCGCGGCACAATTATTTCTAATTTTTCCACAAATAAATTTGGGGGCTTGTATCCTTTTCTTTTTCGTTCGGTAAAAGGGAATGTAGAATTAGGAATTTAGAATTATTACCCTATCGATGAATCAAGTTGATGAAAGTGGAGAATTTATTTGTTGGTGTTCCCCAAAATTGGTTTTCATGAACTATTGATTATCTGGATGATCTGGAACACGCTCAAAAGCCGGACAGTAACCTTCCAAAGTCACCTTGAAGTTATATAAAGGGGAAGCCGGATTCCAACACCTCTGTCCCCTTTGATACTTACAACTACCGCAACAATCAATCTCAGACCAATTATAGCGATCGCTTGTTTGGTGAATTAGTTCTCTGGGAGATAAGCCCCGTAACACCAAATCTTCTCCTTGCCAACGGGCTTCCACTAACCCAGTATCGGCAAATTGTCGCCAGCGAGGATCTGTGGTCATAGTATCAGGGAATGTGATTGTCACCACTGCCCCTAATTCTGTGAGTTCTCCCTGATAATTAGTATCAGGAGCAGCAGGTTGCAAAAATGTATCACCTATGGGTAATTCTACCAGGATTCCTTCTGCTGGAGAATGGACATGATAGCGATTTTGTAGTTCTTCCAAGCTAGTTAAATCCGCGAGATAAGAAGGAGAACCGTGGATAAAAACAAGGTGCTGGGGACGTAAGTTATGAATTAGTTGGGTTGTACCAGGAGCATCACTATGTTGTGCCAACAAATAAGTTTCTACAATAGACCCTTTTAAGGACTGCTCATCAAACTTAATTTCTGTTTTCTCTGGTATAATAATCAACCAACGATCTGCCTGTGATTGATAGTATTCACTGAAGTTAGTCGTGGAGTCAGTCAGGATAATACAAGGGGATTTTCCCACATCAGAGGATTGTTCTGGTTGTAAACGACGTACCCGAGGACGAACCCTCTCATCCCAAAATAAGGGCTGATGGCGAGCAAAGTTTTGTACAGACGAAGGAAGGTGGGGCAGTAATTCCAGATAGGCATCACAACCAACGGCTACAGCCCCATCCACCCAAATATCTATATCCCTACCAGTAAAGTGGTGGTGACTGCGTAGAAGCATGAGCAGTTCTTGTCCTAACCCTAAAGCAGGAGTGGGTAAAAGTACAGAATAGCCCTCAGAGATGGCTCGATTAATTCTTTCTGCTAACTGATTTTCTTGATGACGGCGATGGGGGTGGCGGGATGTGCCATAGGTACCTTCAACTATCAACACATCCAACTCTAATCCCCGTAGTTCTTCTAGTCTCAACCCTTCTACCAATCGGGAATTAGAAAGAAAAAAGTCCCCTGTGTACATTAACTTGTAAGTTCGCTGGGGAGTCATGTAAGTCAGTAAGATTGCTACTGCTCCCGGTAGATGTCCTGAAGGGTATAGCTCCACTACCAAATTTTCTTTTAGTTCTACAGGCGTTCGTAACGGTAATGCCTGACAAAACTGGGGAATGGACTGTTCAGACTCTAACCAATTTAAAGGTAATAACTTACTTGTGACTTCACTGGCATAAATGGGTAATAGGGGAAACGCCTGATGTAATTCTAGTAAACCCCTGGCATGATCTGGATGAGCATGACTGACTAAAACTGCATCCACAGGTAAAGGCACACCTGGCTCACTAGAATATCTCCCCATATCCTCACTCAAGGATGAAATATCAGCTAGACCACAATCTAGTAAGAGCCGATGGGTTCCCAATCTAACTAATAAACAAACACCCTCACCATGATGGTGAACTCCATAAGTAAAACAATCTAATTCACTAGTCGCTTCCTCTACATAGTTATCAAAGGATGCTGACAAGCGATCACTCATGCTTTCTCCTCCAAACCCTTGGGGCAAATACCATTATGTGCCCCTATTCCCTAGCAATCTGGATGGTTTCTCGGAAGTACGCTTTCCTTCCACTGATGATGCCCTAAACAACATGGGTGACCATCATCCTTTCACTTGGGGACTAAGGGTATGTGTTGGTTAAGCTGTTTTCCATCAATGGGCAGAGCCATTACCATGATAGTTGTCAGAATCATAGAATCCATTCTTTGTGCCAAAAAATAAGCATGAGAGGGTAAAAATAACTGTTAAAACTATTAAAATCAGTTTTACATCCATTGTTCGTTTGCCTTTTACTAAACACCTTCTTCTATTATTAAAGCGTTTGTGCCCAACAAGGTGGTCACTACCATGCTTCAGGAAATTACACAATAAGTAAATGTACTGCAGGTAATCGTATCTTAGAACTTTTCAGTTCAACTGTCCATCATTGATAACAGCAAGATAATGCGATCGCCCTTTAACTAGTGTCCCTGAGGATGATAAACATCACTCTTTGAACTAAAACACAAACAGGAATAGTTTCAAAGTGAAATTAGAGAAACTTAAAGTTTATAACTGAAATACTTGGATAGCTCCATTCTCTGGTAAATCTTGAAGACGAATGGTAATGGTATGGCTGTTGTGACGCTTTACAGGCACTCCCTGCATAATATTCAGAAACTCATCCAGTGGGGAAATATTACATTGTTGGAGATCAGCAGCTTGGGTACGGTAATGGGTGGGAATGATCAGCTTGGGATTGAGGATTTTAATTGCGTCTTTCGCCTCTTGGGGATTGTAAGCCTTAGGTCCACCACCTACAGGGATTAATGCCACATCTGGACGACCCATGAGAATTTTCTGCTCAATGGAAATAGGTGCGGCGGCTCCTCCCAAATGAAGAATTTTAATACCTGCTTGTTTCCACAACCAAGCTGTGTTGATGCCGAACCGTCTACCTCCTTTGCGATCGTGATCTATGCCTATACCCTGAATCTGCATCCCTTTAAACTTATAAATACCAGGTTCAAAAACCAACTTCGGGCTTCCTGGTAGTTTCTCCACATACCCTTCATCAAGTAGTTGACTACTAATAGCGACTAAATCAGTTGCCACATTTGGCAATTCATATTTAGCAGTACAACCTCCGGGCTTAAAGGGATTAGTGAGAATTTTGGTGCCACTTCCGGTAAATAAAAAGCAAGTATGACCAAACCATTTAATTGATAGTGAACTGGCAGATTGGGCATTGGCTGTGAAGTTGGTACATAGGGATGCTAATAAACCCGCACCAGCATAGCCCATCAACTCTCGTCGTTTCATTAATTCTGTTCTCGATTCGCTAATTGTTCCAGAAAATTTTGTAATAGTTTTTTCCCAGAAGATGTCAAAATACTTTCTGGATGAAACTGGACACCTTCAATGTGGGGATAGTTCCTGTGACGTACACCCATAATCGTGCCATCCTCTACCCAAGCCGTAATTTCTAATACCTCTGGGCAAGTATGCCGTTCTATAACTAAACTGTGATATCTGGTTGCAGTCATGGGATTTTCTAAACCCTGGAAAACACCAACTCCAGTATGAGAGACAGCAGAGGTTTTACCATGCATCAACTCTGGAGCAGAAACGATTTTACCGCCAAATACCTGACCAATGCTTTGATGTCCCAAACAAACACCAAGAATGGGTACGCGATAACCGAGTTGCTGAATTAAATCTAAGGATATCCCCGCATCCTCAGGACGACCAGGACCAGGGGAAATAACTATACCATGGGGTTGTAAAGCTTGAATCTCTTCTATGGATATGCAATCGTTGCGAAATACCTTAATATCACCTGCTACTGGGAAATCTATACCCAATTCTCCCAGATATTGCACCAAATTATAAGTAAAACTATCGTAATTATCAATAATAATAATCAAAGCAGATGACTCCTGATTCTTTATAACCAAATTAAATCAGTTTATTTAGGAACTTGGATTTATTAGCTTACAATTCTTTGTTGGTTGGGGAGCCGTTGCGGTGGACGGTAAGCCATTGCGGTGACAGGGTTTCGCGGCATAAAAAGCTGCTGTCCACTGGTGCAACCCGTAGACGCGAAGCAACTTCTTGCAGAGTAAGGGTTTCCCGGTATATAGCAAGTGGCGTTTAAGCGACGGCGTAACCAAACATGAGATTACATAAATTTCAGATTTGTACTTTATTTTATCCCCATTCCTTAGCACGTAATACAATTTTAGATTTTAGATTGAAAATTATGATTGCGCTCACAGGCAAGTATAAAAATACGTTTTATTGACTACTGAGTGCCTATTTTCAAAGCAGTCCGGCAAAAATTACACCTAATAAAGGAGGTAATATCAGCATACCAGCTACTAAAAGGGCGACGAGAGCGGATACAAGTACAGCGCCCGCAGCACAATCTTTGGCAATTTTAGCTAATTCATGGTAAGTATGCTTAACTGTTAGATCTACAACTGATTCCAGAGCTGTATTCAATAGTTCCAAAGCCAGTACTAAACCACTAGTAATGCCAATAATTGCAATTTCTACGGATGAAAGATGTAAAATCAGGCTTAAGCTAATGGCAAAAGCACATACACATACATGAATACGAAAATTTCGCTGGGTGATGAAAGCATAGCTAATACCAGACCAGGCATATTTAAAGCTCATGAATAAATTCGAGGCTACCTGCCATGATAGTTCTCTTTTTTTAGCAACTACCACTTCTAGGGTATCTGATTTTGGTGGAGAAGAAACTTGTTGTGACATGGTCATAAAGAATATAACAGCTAACTAAATGAACAAAAATCTGAAGTTAATTTATTCGGAATCGCTATTTTCTACGAAAAGGATTATACCAGGCAAGATTAATAGTATCTTTGAACCCAGTGTAATCAACAACTACAGATAGTCAATAGTAATACCAGATTCTTTCAGTAATATTACTTGTTGACGACACATTTTGTGTAAAGTTTCTGCGTCGGGATGATCCCAGCCCAACAGATGTAATAAACCATGAGAAGCTAGCCAAGCTAACTCTGTTAGTAAAGTATGTCCTTGGTGATCAGCTTGACGTTGGGCAGTATCAACAGAAATAATGATATCACCAAGGTATAAAGGCATGGAGGCAAGGATTTCCGGATTTTGAGGGCATTCCACCTCTAATGCGGCAAAAGCCAGAACATCTGTAGGTTTGTCTTGATGGCGATAATCAGCGTTGAGAGTCTGAATTTCTGGGTCACTTACGAACAATAATCCAATTTCATAACTTGGTGCTGATGGAAGATAAGAATGCAGAGTCTCCAACCAAATTTCACACCAATTTTGCCATATTTGGGGGGATATTTCGGATAGTTCTTGTTTAGTTAAATTATCGGCAGATGTTTTGTCAATTTGACTCTGTACATATACTTCAACTTTCACTAGTTGAGCAGTCTCCTTCACACCTATTATACCTACTAATTATTTTGTCTTCAGCGAGTTAAATAAGCCAGACCAACAAGTAGAGCAAGAATTCCTACTGTTGAGAGAGCAAAATGTTTTAGGGAAGTACTTCCTTTCTGAACCATATTACGCATGGCTAGTTTTACATAGGAAGGTTGAGATTCTGTGGAAGAAGATTTGCTCATAGTAATTGGCTCCCTAGTTTTTTCATAAATGTAACAATTTATTGAGTATTTTCCCTAAAAAAATAAAGAATAGTAGTCAGTATAGTAACAAGTACTTAAACTTATTTAACCATAATCTAACTACTAGAAGTTGCCAATTAAGCAGAAACAGATTCGACTAGTTGATTTTCTTGGCGTAAGTAGGATTGAATAAACATGTCCAACTCACCGTTCATCACATCAGCGATCGCAGTTGTTTCCACATTCGTCCGTAGATCTTTTACCATTTGGTAGGGATGAAATACGTAATTACGGATTTGATTTCCCCAGGAGGCTTCTACCATATCCCCGCGAATTTCGGCAATTTCTTGGGCACGTTGTTCTTGAGCAATTACTAATAGCTTTGCTTTCAACCTGATCAGTGCTTTTTCTTTATTTTGCAATTGGCTACGTTCTTCCGTACAGCGAACAGAAATACCCGTGGGGATGTGGGTTATACGCACAGCAGTTTCTACTTTGTTGACATTCTGCCCACCTTTACCACCAGAACGGGATGTGGTAATTTCCAAATCTTTTTCTGGAATTTCCAGTTGGACGGAACTATCGATTTGTGGCATGACTTCCACCCCAACAAAGCTAGTTTGGCGTTTACCATTCGCATTGAAAGGGGAAATTCTCACTAAGCGGTGAGTGCCAGTTTCCGAGCGTAAATAACCATATGCATAGCGACCAGAAATTTCTAAGGTAGCAGATTTAAGACCAGCTTCATCACCTTCAGAAAGTTCTGATAGGTGTACTTTATAACCGTGATCTTCTGCCCACCGGGTGTACATACGCAGCAACATTTCTGCCCAATCTTGAGCATCTGTACCGCCAGCCCCAGCATTAATGGTGAGTATTGCACCTTGCTCGTCATATGTGCCGGAAAGTAACTGGAGTAAATCCCACTGTTCTAGTTCGCGGTTAAGTTTATGAACTGTAGATTCGGCTTCTTCCAGTAAACCTTGATCAGTTTCTAATTCCAATAACTCTAATACAGCTTTAGTATCTTCCAAACTGCTTTGCCACTGGTAATACTGTTCTAAGTGTGCTTTCAGGTCATTCAGCTCTTGGAGAATTGCTTGAGCCTGGTTGCGATCTTCCCAAAATTCTGGTTGGGCTGAAATTTTCTCTAGGTCTTGAATTTTCGCTTGTAGTGCAGGAATGTCAAAGATACTCCTGAGTTTTACCCAGGCGGTTAGACAACATTTCGATTTCTCGTTTTAATTCTAATACTTCCATTGTGCTGATTCTTTGAAAGGGTGCTTTGGATGGTAAGTATATATGCAAAAGAATTATCTGACTACAGATAATAGTCTTGTCAACAACTATTTATTTTCTTGATTGTAGCGATATTTGAGGATTTGTCGATATTTCTAGAGATAAATCTGAGGTTAGTCACCACTAAGGGACTTCCTAATAAAATAAACAATCCCTCGAAATGCAAGTGAGTAGGGGAAGCAAAGCAATTAGTTCAAATCCAGAAATTGAGTAATTTATTTTTTGGTGTGCACTAAGTATCCTGAAGCAAGCTTAAGTGGTGCCAATTTATCCTATTTTTGAGAATAAAATTAAGTATTAAATACGACAGGTAGAAACCCCTTTACCATTAACAGAACCTTCCATTCCCAGCATGACTGCCTTAACTCTTTGTCTTGGTGTACCGTGATGATGGGCACTAACCCGGGCATAATCACCTATACGGTGGGCAAAGGTAGCAACTTCTCGAATATCTTGGTTATCAAGCTGAACATTGGGGAGTAATCCCAAATAAACACCTGCTAAGCAGTCAGCTTGTAATTCTGTAATGTGTCCAACTCCTGGTCTAAACTGATAGGCGGTTTGCATGGCATGGGCATATTCATGGGCAATAATATAAGCTAGTGCAGCATCTCCATGTTGATAAGCCATACGTATATCTGTGTTCGGAATGTAAACAGTATGGTTCTTGGTACAGTAATGACTACCATAAATCGGTCCACAAGCACCACGCTTACCTCTAATCACATTCCAAATTAGTCGAGGAGTAGCTTTATAGCCGTGAATCTTTTGGATACCAGCATATACCTCATTTACAACCCTTCGGGGATGCCATTCTCTCCCATGAGCTGGTAAGGTTCCCAAAAGAGTTCCTATGCCAATCGCCACTGTAGTCAATACCTTAAATATCTTCATGGAGGAAATTCCCAAACAATGGTGTCTATTTATAAAATCACATAGATACCGGGTCAATTTCACAAAAAAATATTAAAGAATTGTTGACTGCTCCTCAAGCAAGTATATGTAACAAATAATAAGTCATAAGTTTTACTTCCTTGTCTACCTTCCCCCCTTGTTGTCCTCCTTATCTTCTTATTTAGCGGTACGGTTATCAGCCCATAGAATCTCTATCTTGACCCTGCCTCTTAGTTTCGATCGCGGTACATTGAAATATATGGGTGACAAGTCAGCCTCCCACGAAAAAATCTCGCAGCCCAATATGAAAATACTTCTTTCACTCCCTCACTCTTTCACTCCCCATTTTCTAGCTAGGAGTGAGAAATTAAGAATAACCAACGAATCATTAGTTAATGATATTGTTGCGCCAAACTAGATAGTGCTTATAACAACCAGTAGATTATGAGTCAAAAAATACAACAGGCAATTAAATCAATTTTAAAACCTCTTTTCCTCGTCTGCCTAGTGGTGGTATTGGCGCTAAATCAAGCAGATACAGCCCTTGCAGCTCGTAGTGGTGGTCGAATTGGCGGTGGCTCCTTCAGAAGAATGCCAAGTAGCCGTACTTATACTCCTCGTACTCGCGCTCCCGGTGGTTACTATCCTGGTGGTGGTTTTGGCTTTCCCTTTTTACTTCCCTTCTGGGGAATTGGAGGAGGCTTTGGTGGTTTATTTAGCATCTTGATTTTTATTGCGATCGCAAATTTCATGATGCAAGCTTTCCGCCGTTTTGCCAGTGGGGAAGGAGAAGAGGTTGGTTATGATAGCAATCCATTGGTATCTGTAACCAGCCTACAAGTAGGTTTATTAGCTGATGCTCGTTCATTACAACCAGAATTGAACCAAATTGCAGCAAAAGCTGATACCAATACTCCCCAGGGAAGGGCAGAAATTTTACAAGAAGCCAGCCTAGCTTTACTCCGTCATCCAGAATACTGGGTATATGCAGGTAGTAATTCTAAACAAGCACGCCTCAATGCTGCTGAAACTGAATTTAATCGGTTGACACTAGCTGAACGGAGTAAATTTTCAGGGGAAACTTTAAGTAATGTCAATAATCAGCTCAAAGCAGTTTTAGCCGAGGATGCTTTATCATCAACCAAGGAAGTTGATAATCCCACAGACTTAATTAAGGAAGGTCCTGGGGAATATATTATTGTGACTTTATTGGCGGCTACCTTAGGTAAGATGACCATTTCCACCATTAATAATACTGATGATTTACGTCAGGTTTTAGGTCAAATAGGTAGTCTTGCGGGTGAGCAACTTTTGGCGATGGAAGTTCTCTGGACTCCCCAAGCCGAAGGGGATATCCTTACTAGCGATGATTTATTAGCAGAGTATGCAGATTTAAAAATCATCTAGCCAGTCAGAGGTTGGGGGGATCAGGGAAGGAGGGAAGGAGTGATGGTTGATGGTTGCTAGTTGCTAGTTGCTAGTTAGTTATTTCATCTCCCCACACTTCCCACACTTCCCACACTCCTCATACTCCCCCTGCTCCCTGCTCCCTGCTCCCCATGTGTAGCTTTATTTTGGAGAATTGGTATAAACTCTCTTCAGATTCCAGTTTTGCAAAAAAAATATCTTAGTGGGAGCAGAAAAGCTCAAACTAAGATATATACCTGATTTGTCTATGATGATTATTTTGTCCTTAATTACCACCGGAACGATTAATCAATTTTGACTCTTCAATGATTACCCGAGACTTTTGATTATTAGATACAGAACGATTAGCTATTTGTTGTTGAGAAAACATTTCTCGCAAAATCAAAGCCGGATCTACATGCTTGTTGCTAAATTTTAGACCCCAATGAAGGTGGGGACCCGTTGTCCTTCCAGTCATCCCTACGCGACCTATTCTATACCCTGTAGGTACATTTTGGCCTTCTGGAATTTGGATACCTCCCGGACGATCCACTAAATAGCGACGACCTTTGATGGTTTCCACATGTCCCAACATATGACAATAGGTATGTTGCCATTTTCCAGACTTCAGAACTATGTGGGTACCACAGCCACCACGATCTGCAACTTTGATTACTTTTCC
This sequence comes from Calothrix rhizosoleniae SC01, assembly GCF_900185595.1. Classification (GTDB taxonomy): domain Bacteria; phylum Cyanobacteriota; class Cyanobacteriia; order Cyanobacteriales; family Nostocaceae; genus Calothrix_A; species Calothrix_A rhizosoleniae. Next base: position 1,841 of record NZ_FYBH01000256.1, on the reverse strand, counting down.
GGCCCACCAGTTACGGATATAGCTACCTTGAGGAGCAGCAATATCTAAACCACCGTGAAATTCCCAATTTTTCCCTCCTGTGGCAGATCTCCGATAACCAAAGGGTGAGGTATATGCCTGAAAATTTTCCACGGGGAAAGAGGCAGATACCCAACTACTAGTTTTCGCCAATTGCTTTGAGTTGAACTCAACAGCTTTAACATCTGTAAAATCAGGCAACAGAGTCATTGCACTGACAATGGTTATTCCTAATAAAAATACCATAAATCTAGATAGTATTTTTTGTTGTTGCCACTTTTTCATTTTGTCTGTCTCAAACTAATACAGTTATTCACCAACTTTTGTCAACTTCCATAGGATACTAAGACTGAATATTTATAAATTCTTAGTTATCTTACTTACATTGACTAATTGCTCAGAAATATCTAATTTTATAGACGATAAAACCTGTCTGAGATTATGTTTCCCACTTCCTACTTCAAATAATCATGAGATAAAAATTAAAATAATTAAATAATTATTAATAGCATTAATATACACTCACTTAAGTATATATACTGGTATTTTTGGGCTATGATAAATTCTATAAATATGACTATAATTTATTTTCAGCAGAGTTAATCCAAGTCAGGGCAATAAGTAAGTCGGCACAATAAAACCAAACTATGTGAAGAATAGTAAATAAGCCTAAAACCCTTGTTCCCCCTGCTCCCTGCTCCCTGCCCCCTGCCTTATCCAAACGATAATTTTTTACGCCAACCTACTTAATTGAATATACAATGAATGTATAAATGAATCCTATATTAAATAAGTAAGCATCTTCTGAGGCGTATATGAAAGTGGATTTGCTGAGTTAATAACTATGCTTTGTTATTACAAATAGTTTGTATCAGAAAAATATAGGGAATGATGACAAATTTTGGTGTAATAGAGGTAAGTTAGATAATTCTGATCAATAAAGAGAAGATTATGCAAATAGTCACAATACCTACATTTTTTATCGTAAAAACATCTGATATCTCAAGTTAGTAGGGAACAAAAATGGTGTAAAATGCAAGTTTAAAATATTGCCACAATTTCAACCATAAATAATTGGGTTGAAAAATAAAAAAATTATTTTTAAGGAAACTACACCATGCTGACTGAGATATTACCGTTCCGGGTTAATTTAGATGCAACAATGATCGCCGGAATTAGTTTATGGTCTTTAGCTCTATATTTAGGGTTATCTCCAGTCGGTGAGTGGGTGATGTATCAACTTAATCGCTGGTTTAACTTTGCCGAGCGATCGCTGTACACTAGTCAAGCAGAATTTGAGCGAACCCGGAAGGCAAGGGAATCACAAAATGCTTTTTACGCTTCATTGTTCAGTATTATCCCTTTTATTGTGGTAGGTATTTTTTTAAACTGGGGTGTGGAAGTTAGTTTAGGACGTAGTTGGGCAATCAGTATGGGTATACTTGCTTCTATGGGTTGCGGTGTGTATGAGTTAGGACGCAGAAGTGAGCAGTCTTCTGAATAAAACCCACATTTAATAGTCAATCTGGGGAAACAATTTTCTTGAGAATCAAAAAAATCTCATGTTTAGGCTGATTTTAGTTGCTATTTTACTCATATTATTAACAGCTTGTGGTAATGGCGTACTACCACCCAATCGCAACTTGATCCAACAAGCGATCGCAATTCAATTGGAACAAACCCAACAGCAACTCAGGGAACAACTAGATTTGGATTTCCAGGGTTTTGAAATCAATCACCTTGCGATTAGCAAAAAAATACCCTTGATGATAGAGCATCTACCGGCTTACCACTTACAAGGAGTTTACGATCTCAAATTAAAT
>NZ_FYBH01000310.1 GCF_900185595.1 Calothrix rhizosoleniae SC01 | reverse complement strand
ACACCGTAGGTACTCCCTTTTATCCTGACAACAAATGAGCAAAAGGTTTTATCTGTTGCAATCCTTCTTCACGCCAATCATCCGTCTCTCCATCTTCCAAATTAAATAAGCATTCCCGACACAAAATTTGCAACAACAGTGGTAAACGTTGACTTTGTTCAAGAATCCACTCCACATCTTCATCAGCAAAAGGAATCGGCGAACTTGCTATCAATTCTCGCGCTTCTTTCTCTGTCAATGCTCCCAAATATGCTGTATAGCCAAAAATATTGAAAAATGGCGAACTATGTCCCGTATGATGAGCAAGCTCAATGGGTGATTCGTGGGTAGCCAAGACGAACGCCAGATTTCCCCCTGTGTGGTTAGTCGCCAAAGAACGCAAGCTTTCCCAAAACTCATCATCCAATTCTGGACAGCGTTGCAACCCCACACCAATCTCATCCAGTAAAATAACCGTGGGATGATGCAAGTTGTCGCTGACTAGATCCATAAAGTTATCTAAATCACAAGGTTCTGCTACTTTCTTGCCTATATTTTCCAGAATGTAGCTTAAAAACCTTTCCCTGCTTGCCATGCGTGGGTCTTGAAAGTCTACGAAAATCCACTGATACATTTCTGGATTTAGTAGCCAGTCAGACTTCTGATTAGGGCGTAATTCTTCTACTGGCGTAGTGGTAATATTTTTCAGGTAATGCAGTAGAGAGGTTTTACCAATGCGTGGCTTACCAATAATAGCGGCGTTTTGCAGGGGATGACGCTTGAGTAAATTGAATAGACGTTTGAGTTCTTTTTGTCGTCCGAAAAAATAGCGGGGATGGATGATAGAGGAACCAGTGACAAAGGGTGAGGTTTCCTCAATGGTTGAGTTGTGATTTGCTTGCGCTTCTGGTTCTTTGTCTGCTATCTCTTGCCAATCTTGCTGCAATTTCTCGCTAATTTCCACAAAATTGAGATAGTCAACTGGTTTACCACTGAGAAAATTCTTCACAGTGGACAAGGAAAATCCCACTTCAACAGCCAAAGCCTTTTGACTAGGATAGCCATTACGATGCAGTGCTGACTTTACCTGTTGAATGTACTCTACCGCAACACGAAGCGATCGCGCCATCACTCCTCATCTTTTATACCAATTCATTTAATTATAAAGCTATGAATAGGCAGCCAAGGCACAAATCAGCTACAAGTCAGCTAAGATGAACTATTTCTCAACCCATTTATCACCTAAGTGCAATTTTTAATGAGAATATGGATGTTGAGGAAAAACATATGGGACGCAGTTTAATAATCTGGTCTATTACATTACCACTTTGCGGAGTGCTAATGTTTGCTATAGGATGTGTCACCACCATTTATATGGTTAATGGTCGATATCGTATTGATGTTGTATTAAATACAAAAGAACTCAGGGTAAAAACTGATGTGGATAAAAGAGAATGCCAAGTGATAGAAAATATCGCCAAAGACAGTCCTGATGAAAAAATGTAATCCTTGATTCCGGGCGAGGTCATTTCAGTTATCAGTTATCAGTTATCAGTTATCAGTTACCCCATCGATAAATCCGGGGGCTTGTATCCTTTTCTTTTTTCGTCATCAACTCACCATCGCCTGGGAAGGATTATAACGCCATAACTGATACAATCTTGTTGCTGGCATAGTCAAATAGAAATTAAGAGATGGTGTTGTGCTAAGTTTCACCAGATTCATCACCATTCATCCCCAATGTCTTTTGTGCAGCGTGTCGGATGTGAAGAATACGGACAGTAGCAATATCTTCTCTTTCAAGAATAGTAAAAAGGATACGGTATGAGTTACGTCCTTTACCGTAGAGAAGTTGCCGAATTTCGCAACAAGTCTATTCATTCTCTCGTGCAAGAGGACAACGCTTTGGCATTGAAGATAGAGAATCTATTGCTTTTAGCAAACCCGCATACCACTGGCTTGCTGTTTGAGGAGATGTAATTTGAGACAACTTCAGAAATGCACCATCGGCTTCAGCCTCAGCCACACTGGAAATTTCAATGTGGTATGTCATAAATCGGCTGGCAAATTATACTTACGACGTTGTTCCTTAGCGAACTCATCAAAAGAACGGTAATGTCCAGCCTCAAAATCATCTAACCCACGCTGAATACTTTCAATCGCTTCTTCTGAATCTTGTGCTTCCCACTCCAAAACATGAGAAATTAGTTCAGCCGCAACAATGCTTACATCTTGTCCTTGTTGTTCAGCTTTTTTACGGAGTTGTGCTTCGACTTCTGGATTGAGAGAGATTAATATTGTCATAGACTGGCTTCCCTTATGATTAAGCCTGTTTATGAGATTTTAGCAAAACTAGACTTAATTTTAAGCCAGGGATTCAACTCACCATCGCCTGGGAAGGATTATAACGCCACAACTGATACAACCTTGTTGCTGGCATAGTTAAATAAAGAATATCCCCTGCACTGAGACTAACCCGCAATAAATCCCAACCATGAATAGTCTGACAGCTAGTTTCCACATATAAAGGCACAAAATCAGCAGACATGGCAGCATCCTTCACCCGTTGACCACAAAATGGATGGGCAGGTGTAATCAAAGTAGCAAAAGCTACCCAGAGACTATCGGAGGTAATGCCATTACCGAGTACCCGCCCACCTAAAGCCGCAGCAGCAAAGGCTGGGGCTGCTAGTTCCGCCGGACTTAATACGGCTTCAAAATCAAATACTTCTTGCGCCATACGAGCAAAATCTGGATCTGCATAGTTGATTACCAGAGGGACTTTAGGGGAGATTCCTTTGGCTTTGAGAGCAATCTCTACATTAGTGGCATCATTCCCAGTCACCGCTAGGAGGGCGGCAGCTGTTTGCACATTACTTGATTTGAGGGTTTCCGGAAAACTGGCATCTGCATGAATAATGGGAATACCTAAGCGGCGGGCGGTGCTAACAAATCTATTGTTGGTATCGGGTTCAATGACTACTACTTCATAGCCGTTGTCGTGGAGTTGCTGGACAATTTTAATACCCAAACCTCCTAAACCACAGACAATATAGTGATGGCGACGAGGAACACGGGCAGCATCCCAAAATTGCTTGAAGCGGGTTCCCAAAATAAAATCATTGAGCAAGGCATACCATACACCAAATACCCCTGCCCCAATCAACATCATAACCACGGTAAAGATTTTCACAGTATTAGAAGCATGTTCTACAACCTTCTCATTCCCACCGGCTCCAGTAATCATACCTACAGCAAAGTAGAGAGCATCAACAATGGAGACACGTAATTCCGTGGAAACGTAGGTAATAGTAGCCATAGTAATTATGACCATCAATACCATAGCCCCTACTAATACCGAATGGGCATGATGGCGAAACTGTCGTAGATTAGTAAAGACTTTCAACAGCTTAGTAATAATAGATCTGCGAGAGAAAGCGACTTGGGGTTGAGTACCAATAATTAAGCGATCGCCTACTTTTAATCGATGTCCGCAAACTACTGCTGAGACTAGATCTATCTCATCTTCTACTGGTAAATAATACAGTAGCATCCGCGATCGGTCTTCCCACAATTGACTGAGTTTACAACCCCGCCAATTATGATTTTCATGGATATATTCTTCATGGATGGGCCAAGTTTGCTGAAATAACTTCAGTTGTCCAATAGCTTGATTGCCCATTGCTGCAAATGCGAATACCGGGGCAGACAAACCAGCCACACTCATACTTAAATGGTCTGGTAAAGTTTGATCCAGACGTTCTCCCAAACTAGTATTAAAGAAGCGATTAATAATCCGAATTCGGGGATTCAGAACTCGTGCTTGCATGACAATCCACAAATTTAGAGCATCATCCCCTCCAGCGATGACTAAAGTATTAGCTTGCTTAATTCCGGCAGATTTCAAGGTACTAGCAGCGTGCAAGTCGCCGACAATTACATCCCCTGCTCTTTCACCAGGCATGGGTTTGTGATGGATGCCGACAACAATAGCTCCTTGATGTCTCAGCAAACGAAAGATTTTATATCCAGTACGTCCTAAGCCACAGACAATGATTCGGGGTTTCATGAAGTAGCAGCATGGTGTGCAGAAGAAGCTGCATAAATTACAATATTTCTTCCCATTCTTGCCTACTTATGAGGAAAATAACTGTAGCTGGAAACACGATTCAAGTTAAAAGTAAAAAGGCAAAAGTAAAAAGAATTATGAACGAGGAAAAAGGGAAGTAATTAGATCATTTTGACAATGATTAATTGTTAACTATTAACTTTCCTTTTACGCACTTTGTTCTGTTTCTATTTCCAACTTTTGCCCTAACTTTGGTTCCGTTCCTGCTAATAAACGTTGAATATTACTGCTGTGTCGCCAGATTACGTATAAACTCCCTACTATGCCAAATAAAATATAGGCTAACGGTTGCTTGAGAATTACTATTGCTAAACAAGCTGCGATCGCACCACAAATTGAACTCAAGGAAACAATCCGCGATATAGCCATCACCCCAGCAAATACCCCCACTGTTACTAAGGCTACTTGCCAGTTTAGTGCCAACAAAAGACCCAAACTAGTAGCTACCGATTTACCACCAGTAAAGCCCAAAAAAATCGATTTGCTGTGTCCCAAAATTCCAGCTATACCTGCCAAAATTACTATCCACGGTTGCCATATTTGGCTATCTACTGTTGCAGGTAGGAGATTTGCATCGGGAGCAAATTGGAACCACCAATAAACTAAGCAAATTGCCAACACACCTTTCAAACAATCTACCCCTAAAACCAATGCTCCAGGGCCTTTACCCAAGGTTCTCAGGACATTAGTTGCTCCCGTAGAACCAGAACCAACTTCCCGAATATCAATACCTTGGATAACCTTCCCTGCTATATATCCCGTCGGAAATGAACCTAACAGATAAGCAACCAGTACCACGACTCCACACAAACTTAACCAAATAGCCATAATCTTAGAGTTAGGAATTACGAATTATGAGTTGAGAGCAAAGCACCAACCAAAGGAATGGCAAATAAAAACATCCCATCTTTAATTAGAAGGCAAAATGTACAAACTTCACCATCAACCCCTAAAAGTCATCATCATAACTTCTCATCATCCTGGGGTCGGGAGCAAAAGCTAACCATAAAGGGAATTGCAGTAGGGACAAACTAATTTGCTCTTCGGAATCATCAATAATAATCAAAGGCATTTGTTTTGCTTTTTGCAATCGTTCAGCTTTTTGTGCTACTGCTTCTGGTCTTTCAAATAATGCGACCCCTCTATCTGGACCGAAATCGGAACGACCAATTCCCAAGCAATCTTGTAATCCCCTACGCCAATCACCAAGGCTTTCTGGACTGTTTGCTATCACCAGAGGACGGAGGCGATTACCATACATTTGATGCAATATAGATATAATGGCTGATGCAATTAGTGTATTTTGCAACCTACTACTCATAGTACGTAAAGCACCCCGTCCCCCCTGTTGGAAAAACCAGTTAGAAACACGTTCGGCGTGAACTGGTTCAAAGGTGCGTCTTAATTGCCAAGGTGGACCATAATAATCTGGTTTAGTCCTATATTGGTCGATCAAATAACGAATTTTCTTGGTTGTTTCTGCAAATTTTCCGGGAGCAAATTGGATTATTTCTGTTTGGGATTCCTGGGATTGCACCACCTTCACCTTAGTCTTTTCTGGTTCTGGCTTGGTTGGAGGTACTAATTGTAACTGCTCGGCGGCAACGGCTAAATCCTGTAAACTACCCGTAAGGTAGTCTTTAAAACCCTGAACACGAATTGCTAAATCTTGGGAAACTCCCGCAAAAGAAGTTTTCATCTCATTCCGAATCCGTTCTTGTCGCTTCTCTAACTGCTCTACGGAAATTTGCAGAGCTTGTTTTTGTTGCTCTAATTGAGAAAGTGCCTCTTGTGTCATTTGTCCCATTGCTATTTGGGATTGATGTAACTGTGCTCGTAGAGTTTTATCTGTTGTTTGCAAGTCGGCTATTTCTGCTTTTAAGTCTTGTTTTTGTTGCTGTAATTGAGCAATTCTTTGTTCTAACTGCGACGGAGATGGCTGTTCCTGGACTTCTAGGGTATTGTTTGTTACTTGTTGTGCATTATCTTGTGTCGGATCAATTTCTGTAGTATCAATTGTGGAATTGACTACAGATGGATTAGCTTCTTCTTCCTTAACTTCAGGTGTAGTCTGTTGTGATTCTGATTGTATCGATAATTCATCACCTGATTGTGGAGTTTGATATTCCTCGGTATTCATACAATAATTATGTAATGACAATGGCGCAAAAATGAGATTAACAGCAATAACATGCAGTTTGTTTTATGAATGAAAATTTGTAGTTAGGAACTTGGATTTATTAATTTACAATCAGATTTGTACTTTATTTTATCCGCACTCCTTAGCTATCCACTAAAGTCTAGTTTTCCTAGATGACTAAATGCGAGGGCAGCGTTGTTCTAAACATTCCTTGAGAGTATTGGGATTAAACAAAATTGGTAAAAAGTGAATGCTTTTAACTTCTTTAAAATAAAAGAGGATGGGAACCGGATGCCAAAAAATACGCCAATTTTGCCATTCTTGATAAGGAAAACGGCGAATCATTTTTTCACCTCTGTAAACGTCTAAATCTGTAGAGGTAAATTGTAGGCGTAATGTTACCGTCTGAAACAAGAGAAATAAGCCGAATAATGCCAATATCGCTCCTACCCAAATTTGGACGAACAACAAAGGAATTGCCCCTAGTATCAACACAATCGGAATGTTGTAACTAGGCTTAAGTTCTACGGTGGAAGATAAATTAGAGGTAAATGAAGTAGTCACGGTTACAAATACTGTTTTACTAGTAGATATTATCCATATTGTAGGAGTATGGATGACTTCCCATAATACGGACAGGAAAATTGAGAAGGCAATTATTAAGTACGGTTAAAAACTTTGCCGTAATGCACTCCCAGACCCTTGAAACATTAACCAGGTAAGGAAGAAGTTACTCACAAATATCAATAGCAAGGAGGTGACAACAGCAGTTGTAGTTGATTGTCCCACACCTTTAGCACCTCCACTGGTTGTCAAACCCCAACTACAACCAACCACAGCAATTAACAACCCAAAAAAACAGGCTTTAAGTATAGCGTTGATAATATCCCAAACACCAAGGAAATTACGGGCAGAATCCCAAAATTGGCTATCGGAAAGACTATATAAATTAGTGGCGATTACCATTCCTCCCATCATGCCAGTGAGCAAAGACAACAGGGTTAAAATGGGCAACATTAATAAGCAAGCTATCACCCTGGGAATTACCAAGTAATCAATCGGATCGGTTTTTAATACCAAAAGGGCATCTATTTGTTCTGTCACCCGCATAGTCCCAATTTCGGCGGCAAATGCAGAACCAACTCGCCCTGCTAAAATTACAGCTGTTAATACTGGAGATAACTCCCTTGTGAGAGCCAGTGCTAATACTCCCCCCACTAAATTACCCGCCCCAAAATTGACAAATTCCCGTGCTACTTGAATTGTAAACACCGCCCCTACAAATATCGCCGTTAGTAGGGCAATAAATAGGGAATCTGGGCCTACTACTGCCATCTGTTCTAGGGTATTACGCCGATGTATTTTGCCTTGAATTAGGTGAATAATCACTTGTCCACCTAAAAAAAATGCTGCCAGCAAACGCTGACCCCATATTCCTAAGCCATATTTGGATGTAGTCTCGCTCAATGTTCCAAGGTTAGATAGTTTAACTGCATTCAGATTGTCACTTCCCATTACACCATGAAATAGTGAATCATGTAGACATAACACCTACTTGCCTTTGCCAGGAATTCTATTTGTTGCACTTAAGATAGTAACGTTGATCAAGTTTGCCAACCCAATAGAGGAAATTTCTGCGATCGTGTTACAAAGGAAAAGGCTGAAATATGGGAAGTAATTAAGTCTCAAACCTGGAATTTTGAAGAGGCAGTCCCGATGAAACAATTTTCACCATCAAATTATCTAAGTATAATTTTCCCTTCTCCCTGCTCCCTGCTAATTCTGGTCAATCTTACTAATTGTGGTCTTTAGGTTAACTTAGATTAACACCAATCTCATAAATTAATATTTCTAATTACTTCTCTAACATGAGTTTTGCCAAGACTATTCAGAATGAAACTCTTGTTGAGCAAAGGTTTAAGTAATTGACATCCTCATCAAAGCTGTGAACATATCTTGGTCTGAATGTGTAGGTTTTTTAATTAAAACTTAAGATTTTTGACATATGACTCTATTGGTAATGATCGAGCTTATTCTAGTAGAAAGTGACAAATGGGTATAGCACCCCAGTCCACTCAAGTCACGGAGTCTTCTAGACAATGACTATTTTGACTAATTTCCTACGCTCACTATTACTGACGATTATTTTTTGCTTCGTTGCTCCTATGCTGTTAGTAGGTATTTTTTTGCTATTGGTTTATGCAATCGGTTATTTTCCTCCTCTACAAAATTTGAGCGAAGCTATCTTTAATCGGATTTTGCATTTTCTATCTGTTTTTGGCAGTGGGACTTCCTTTCGAGGATTATGCGTGATTAGTTTAACCTGTAGTTTTGTTGGTGGCTTATTTGACACATACGCCTATTATCGGTGTCAAATACTACGTATCGATTCTTAAGACTTAGGGGATAAATGTCGCCAGATAATAAATGAAAAAGTAATTTTAAGAAGGAAAAAAATATTGTTAAGTTTAAATGCTTTAGACAATGGATAAACGCTGTCAGAAGGCATTCAACCCTCAGTGACGTTTTCTGGTAAAAAGAGTGTCAAATACAGGAGAACAGCAAGCATATTATGATAAGTTTACCTGTTGATCTCAAAAATATGCTGGAGGTTGTTTGAGTAATTATGGTTTGGCCTTTTAGATCGAAGTCTCGCAAACAAATAGCTCGCATTGAGATTACTGGAGCAATTGCTAGCGCCACCCGCAAACGGGTATTGTCAGCCTTTAAAACAATAGAAGAGAAAAAATTTCCTGCCCTTCTGTTACGCATTGACAGTCCTGGGGGGACAGTAGGAGACTCCCAAGAAATTTATAGTGCCTTGAAGCGATTGCAAGAAAAAGTCAAAGTAGTAGCCAGTTTTGGTAATATTTCTGCCTCGGGAGGGGTTTATATTGGCGTGGGTTCAGAGCATATTATGGCTAACCCAGGAACAATTACTGGTAGTATTGGTGTAATTCTGCGGGGCAATAATTTAGAACGGTTACTAGAAAAAATCGGGGTATCCTTTAAAGTCATAAAATCTGGCCCCTATAAAGATATTTTGGCATTCGATAGGGAATTGACAGAACCAGAACAAACTATCTTACAAGAATTAATTGATACGAGCTATCAGCAATTTGTGCAAACCGTAGCAGAAGGAAGAAAGTTGTCGGTAGAGAATGTCAAAGCCTTTGCTGATGGTCGCATTTTTACTGGGCAACAAGCTTTAGAATTGGGAGTTGTGGATCGATTGGGAACGGAAGAAGATGCCCGTCGTTGGGCTGCGGAATTAGCTGGATTGGATCCAGAAAAAACCCAAGTCTTCAACATAGAAGAACGTAAACCATTATTAAGTCGTCTAGTACCAGGAAACCAGCAGATGAAAACTGGTATTGGGGCTGGTATTGACTGGTTGGAATTTGAAATGTCTACTAGTGGTCTGCCATTGTGGTTATATAGGCCTTAAACATTGATTTTGTTCTCATCTTAGCTACAAAATAATGATTAAAGACACAACTCAGGAGGATTTAGACGTGGAATGGCAAATGCGAGCTATTCGCGGCGCGACAACTGTCTCGGAAAACACAACTGAGGCAATGCGAGCAGCGGTAATGGAATTACTAGATGAATTAGAACAACATAATCAACTACATCCTACAGATATTATTAGTATTACCTTCTCTGTAACTAAGGATTTAGATGCAATTTTTCCTGCCGCGATCGCGCGAACCCGTCCTTCCTGGGACAATGTACCCATGCTAGATGTGCAGCAAATGTATGTTGAAGGTAGTTTAAAACGTTGCATCAGGTTTTTATTACATACTCATCTCCCGGTTTCTGCACCCGTATACCATATTTATTTGCGTAATGCAGCCAGCTTGCGTCCTGACTGGAGCTTACCCCAACGGGTGGCTTCTTCTACAACAGCTTGTTAATCTAAGGTTTAAGCTAATAAGAACCGGGAGTACAAGGATTATTACCAATCTCCAAAATATAATCTCCGCTGATTTTCGCGGAGATTATATTTAAGCCAGAATTTAGTTATCAGCAGGATTCTTTTTGCTTTTAGTTTCTTGGTGGTGATGCAACCGAATCCCTAAAAAGATATCATACATAAATTCTAAAAAGTCCTTTTTACGCAATAGCCCTAGGGATTGGTGAGAACCTTTGGCATCTAGTGTCGGTTTCATTAAATAATAAGCGGGTTGGTAATTATACCAAGGAATGGAAGGCCACAAATGATGGATTAAATGATAATTCTGCCCCAAAATTAAGATATTCAAAATTGGACTAGCATATACTCGGGCATTCTTCCAACGATTACGCTCTACAAAAGGGCGATGGGGTAAGTAATCAAAAAATAAACCCAAAGCAATACCCACTACTAAAGAAGGTACAAACCAAAAATTCAGAACATAATGCAAAAAGTTGTATTGTACTGAAATATATACAATTGCTACCACAAACAAGCGGCTCAAAAACCACTCTAAAAGTTCATATTTACGCCATAATCGACGTTTAAAGAAAAATATCTCGTGGTAGAAGAACCTAACTGCGATTAACCATAGTGGCCCGCCAGTAGAGACATAATGATCTGGATCATTCTCTGGATCATTAACGTTACCATGATGCTGCAAATGTACTCTGGTAAACACAGGAAATGCAAATGCTAACATTAAAGCACTGCTATGTCCTAAGACTGCATTAATAATTCGATTGCGGTGGGCAGCCTGGTGACAGGCATCATGAATCACCGTACCGGAAATATGCAGGGCTACAACATTGCACATAAAACAGATCCAATGGGGCCATTGCCAAATCCAGTAACCGCAGACCGATAAAATAACAATTCCCACTGCCCCTAAGAACATAAGTAGTGTCGGATTGAAACCACCTGGAGACGCTAATAATTCCTTGGGGGGTATAGTCAGTGGCTTCTTTACCTCCGACATCAGCATTGCATAACTCCTTATTAACCCAAATATTGCGAGTATACGATAAAGAATGGTCAATAATAAAGTTTTGTTGAGCAAATATTTGTATTTTTGACTCAAAAGTAGACTCTGTTGAGCAAGATTTATATACACCATTACCTATTGGTGACCCAATGGGGGTATGATCCCAGACAAAAGACTAAGTTTGTCATGAAACCATGAAAAGTGTGTTAAAGCTGGGAAATATAGAGTTATAGCGATGTACTGCAATTCTTTTCAAACCTACATTCACAGCCCACCTATCAAGTACTTTGAAAGTACTTTTAGCTCCAATTTGTTTTGCGCCGCTCAATTGATTGACTCAGTAGTGACAGACAAGCAACTCCCCAAAATTTTATTATCACTTTCTGAATAGCTCCCTAGGTTCAGCCCCATGCAACTAAGAGATTCAATTCGCCGAACAAAAATTGTCGCTACCATCGGTCCTGCTACTAGTAGTCCAGAAATGCTAAAGGCGATCATCGAAGCTGGTGCTACGACGCTGCGGTTAAATTTTTCCCATGGAACTCATGCCGACCATCAGCGTAACATTCGTTTAATTCGGCAAACAGCTTTTGAGCTCAATCAACCAGTAGCTATTCTCCAAGACTTGCAAGGTCCAAAAATTCGCCTCGGCAAGTTTGAACATGGTTCGATAGTAGTAGAAAAAGGCGATCGCTTTACTTTAACAAATCGCCAAATCGTCGGCACCCAGGATATGAGCTGTGTTACCTACGATTGTTTAGCCGATGAAGTCCCCCCAGGGGCAACGATTCTCCTTGATGATGGACGGGTAGAAATGTCAGTAGAGGAGGTGAACAAAGACAAAGGTGATTTATATTGTCGCGTCACTGTAGGTGGTAAGCTTTCTAATAATAAAGGTGTTAACTTTCCTGGAGTTTACTTGTCAATTAAAGCCCTAACTGATAAAGACCGAGAAGATTTGATGTTTGGTCTAGACCAAGGGGTTGACTGGGTTGCACTTTCCTTTGTTCGCAATCCCCAGGATGTGATGGAAATTAATTCTTTGATTGCCAGTACTGGCAAACAAGTGCCAGTGATTGCCAAAATTGAAAAACACGAGGCGATCGAACAAATGGAGGCAGTTCTAGCCTTATGTGATGGTGTCATGGTGGCAAGGGGTGATTTAGGTGTAGAACTGCCCGCCGAAGATGTTCCCGTACTGCAAAAGCGATTAATTGCCACGGCGAATCGTTTAGGCATACCTATTATCACCGCGACTCAAATGCTAGATAGTATGGTGAGTAATCCCCGCCCTACCCGAGCAGAAGTATCAGATGTGGCAAATGCTATCCTTGATGGTACGGATGCAGTCATGCTCTCCAATGAAACAGCTGTTGGTGAGCTTCCTGTGGAAGCAGTAGCGACTATGGCAAAGATTGCCAAAAGAATTGAACAGGAAGTCGCTGAAAACACTAATGCACGTCAGGCTGTAGATACTAGACGTTCTATACCGAATGCAATTAGTCAAGCAGTGGGTCAAATTTCCGAACAATTAGGGGCCGCTGCCATTATGAGTTTGACCCAATCTGGAGCAACTGCACGGAATGTTTCTAAATTCCGTCCCCGGATTCCCATTTTAGCTGTTACTCCCCACGTCAGCGTCGCTCGGCAGTTACAGCTAGTTTGGGGAGTAAAACCCCTATTAGTATTAGAATTGCCTTCCACAGGACAAACTTTCCAAGCAGCAACGAATGTGGCTCTGGAAAATCGTCTGGTGTCGGAAGGGGATTTGGTAGTTATGACTGCTGGTACTCTACAAGGGATTTCCGGCTCCACTGACTTGATTAAGGTAGAAGTAGTTACTACAGTACTTGGTAAAGGTATAGGATTGGGACAAGGCTCAGTCAGTGGTCGTGCTAGGGTTGCCCACACAGGTAAAGATGTAGGAACTTTTAATCACGGAGATATTTTAGTCGTTAAAAATACAAGTGCAGATTTTGTGGAAGCTATTCGCAAAGCTAGCGGTATTATTACTGAAGATGAAAGTCTTAATAGTCATGCCGCAGTTATTGGTTTGCGTTTGGGAGTGCCTGTAATTGTAGGTGTGAAACAGGCAACCCAAGTAATTCGTGATGGTGCAATTTTGACTATGGATGTACAACGGGGTTTGATTTATTCTGGTGCTGTGGGAACCCCTTGAGGGAATGAGAGAGTGAGAGAGTGAGAGAGTGAGAGAGTAAATATAGGGAATGTGAGAAGCAATATTATTTCTTTCTTTCTCTCCTTCCCTCCATCACTCCTTCCCTCTGCTCCCTGCTCCCCTGCCTCTTCTGTTCAGGTTAATTCGATTTGAGAATCATCACCAATCATAAACCGTAAGGCTTTAGGACGACGGGGTGCAACAGTTAACTGTGCCCGTTGTCCAATCACACTATCAATGATACGTTGGTAAATTCCGGCGATTTTAGCACCTTCTAAAACCACACTATGCTCTAAATCCGTATCAATGAGGGTAGTATTATTAGCAATGCTTGTATAGGGGCCAACAAAACAATTTTCTAAGTAACAGTTATTACCAATGACTACAGGCCCACGGACATTACAATTAACTAATTGGGATTGCTTGCCTAATTGTACTCTCCCACTGACCTGAGTTTGAGCATCAATATCACCAATAATTGATGATTTTAAATAGGTATCGAGAATCAGACGATTTGCTTCTAGTAAGTCATCCTTTTTACCTGTATCTAGCCACCACCCTTCTAATTGACAAGCTGTAACTGGTTTTTGCTCGTCAATTAAGTATTGAATCGCATCAGTGATTTCCAACTCCCCTCTAGCTGAAGGTTTAATATTAGCGATCGCATGATGAATGACTGGAGAAAAGAAATAAACTCCTACTAAGGCTAAATTGGAAGGTGGGTTTTTGGGCTTTTCTATGAGTTGTAAAACCCTACCTGTATCATCCACTTGCGCTACACCAAAGGCACTAGGATTCGGAACTTGGCGTAATAGAATTAAAGCTGACTGGGGTTCGTCAGTGAATTTATGTAAAAAATAACTTAAATCTCCCTGTTGAATTAAGTTATCTCCCAAATACATCAAAAAAGGTGAATTTTCTAAAAAAGGCTGGGCTACTTTGACCGCATGGGCAAGTCCTGCTGGCTCATCTTGGACAATATAGGTAATCTTTGCCCCAAATTTTTCCCCATCTCCGGTTTTAGCTTGGACTTCTGCCCCTGTTTCCGGACTAATAATAATACCAATGTCTGTAATCCCTGCTGCTACCATCTCTTCGATGCCATACCACAAAATTGGCTTATTGGCAACAGGAACAAGTTGTTTAGCTCCTGTGTAGGTGAGGGGACGTAACCTTGTACCTCTACCACCAGAAAGTATTAATGCTTTCATAAAATTTGTTGTGTATAAAATTCTGCTAACATTTTTCGTAAACTTTGCCGCCAATGAGGCGGATAGTTACCTAAGACTGCCGCTATTCTGGCACAGTCAAGGACTGAGTAGCCAGGTCGCTGGGCAGGGGTGGGATAATCAGAGGTAGTAATGGGAACAACTCTCTCCACCCGTAAAGGAAAACCTTGTTGTTGTGCTTCTTCAAAAATACTGAGGGCAAAGTCATACCAACTAGCGACTCCACTATTGGTGTAGTGATAAATTCCAGTCATTTCTGGAGTTAATTGAGAAACAATTTGAGCGATCGCTCCAGCAATATCTTTTGCCCAGGTAGGACTACCAATTTGGTCGGCAACAACACGAATTTCTGGGCGTTCTGCTGCCAATCGCAACATGGTTTTGACAAAGTTACTTTTGCCATAGGTTCCATATACCCAGGCAGTGCGAAGAATAATATAATTGCTTCCTAGTTCCCTAATTGCTTCTTCCCCAGCCAGTTTGGTTTTGCCGTAAACACTTAAAGGATTGGTGGGATGATTTTCTCCATAAGGACTGCTATGTTTACCATCAAAAACATAATCAGTAGAGATATGAATCAGGAAAGCACCTAATTTCTTAGCTGCTGCTGCTAAAATTCCTGGTGCAGTCCCATTAATAGCCAATGCTAATTCTGGCTCACTTTCAGCTTTGTCAACAGCCGTATACGCAGCCGCATTAATAATTATTTGTGGTTGGTATTCCTGGACAACAGGTTCCAGAGACTCTGGTTGCCCTAAATCTATTATTGGACGAGTGACTGGGATTATATTACCGTAGGCTGGCAGTATTTGTCGTAGCTCTTGACCTACTTGACCATTGCTACCAATGAGAAGAATATTTTTCATGGGAATAATTCCACCTCTTTTAAAGTTTTACCCACTTTGTCTTTTGCAGATAGAATAGGTAGCGCAGTCAAAGGCCAATTTATTCCTACATCTGGGTCATTCCACAGCAGTGTACGTTCCCCTTGGGGGCAATAATAGTCTGTGGTTTTATAAATAACTTCAGCTACTTCTGAAAGCACAAGGAAGCCGTGGGCAAAACCCGGTGGAATCCAAATTTGGTCGTGATTTTCGGCACTGAGTTGGCAACCGACCCATTTTCCAAAGCTGGGAGAACTTTTTCTGATATCTACAGCTACGTCAAAAACACTGCCAACAACCACACGTACTAGTTTGCCTTGGGGTTGAATAATCTGATAGTGCAGTCCCCGTAGGACATTGTGTCGGGATTGAGAGTGGTTATCTTGAACGAATTTCGCAGTAATACCTACTTTATCAATGAATTTTTGTTCGTTAAACGACTCTAAAAAAAAGCCGCGATCGTCTTTTAATACGTTAGGTGTAATTTTAATAACTTCTGGTATGGCTGTATTTATAATTAACATTGACGGCTAGTATCTTTCACGGATAGTTAGGATACTAGTATTATTCCCATCTTTGCATCTTTATACTCTAGATAATTCAACAATTTTTTTCTGCTATGTTGTTTATAAAAGTGGTGTGAAGACCAATA
>NZ_FYBH01000295.1 GCF_900185595.1 Calothrix rhizosoleniae SC01 | reverse complement strand
CAGACGTAAGGGTGCGTTGGCAAGTAAGCTACAACCCACCCTACAATTTTTCGCTAAATTTAATAACGAGAAGGGAGTAAACAGCTGCATATCTTGACATAACGCCTACAATTTTTTACTATTGATTGTTGCCATGACTGGAGATAATTGTGGAAGGCAGTAGATTTATCAAGTCCCTACAATTAGAAAACTTTCTTTCCTATGGAAGCAAAAGCGAAGAGATTGAACTGAAACCACTAAATGTATTAATTGGTGCAAATGCATCAGGAAAATCAAATCTCATTGAAGCGATCGCATTATTAAAAGCAACACCTACAGATTTACCAGCACCAATTCGACAAGGTGGAGGGATAAATGATTTTCTTTGGAAAGGAGATAAGAAAACTCCAGTAGCTAGAATCAAAGCTACTATAAATTATCCTCAAGCTAATCAGGATTTAAACTATCAACTTAGTTTAACCGTAGCAGGTCAAAAACTAGAACTAGTTGATGAAGCAGTCGAAAATCAAATTCCATATGATGAAGAAGAAGATGTATATTTTTACTATCGCTACCTACGTGGTCATCCGGTTTTAAATGTTAAAAGAGAAGATGAAGAACAACGAATAAAACGTTTTCTCCGCAGAGAAGATTTAATGGTTGATCAGTCTGTTTTATCTCAAAGAAAAGACCCAGATTTATATCCAGAACTTTCATTTTAAGCAACCATTTTTCACAAATATCTTTATATCGAAAATGGAATATTGGAAGAACTGCCGAACCAAGAAATGCTCAAAAAACTGACTTACCAGAACATCCACTTCTAGAAGATGGCAGTAATTTAGGACTATTTCTAAATAATTTACAACATCAAATAGGGAATAGAAAAATTATTGATAAAGTCAAAAAATTTTATGATTTTGCAGAAGAACTAAGTATAAAAGTGTATGGAGGAACGGTACAGATATTCATTCGCGAAGAAGGTTTAATTCAACCTATTCCTGCAACTCGATTATCTGATGGTACGCTTCGTTACTTATTTTTAATGGCTTTACTATTAGACCCGACTCCACCACCACTTATATGTATTGAAGAACCAGAAATAGGCTTACATCCAGATATTTTACCTATTATTGCCGAAATGTTAGTAGAAGCATCTCAAAGAACGCAGTTAATTGTTACAACTCATTCTGATGCTTTAGTTTCTGAGGTTCCTCCCGAGTCAGTATTAGTTTGCGAACGAAATCAGGAAAAAGGTACTGAATTGCAATGTCTTCAACCTGAAATTCTGAAAAAATGGTTAGAAAATTATACTCTTGGTGACTTGTGGAAAATGGGTGAAATTGGAGGAAATAGGTGGTAAAAGCAATTCGTATTTATATTGAAGGTGGTGGTGATGGTAAGAATACAAAAACTCCAATTCGTCAAGGATTTAGCCGGTTTTTTCAAGAATTAGGACAGCTAGCACGAAGCAAGAAGATAAAATGGAACATTATTATTTGTGGAAGTCGTAATGATGCCTTTCGTGATTTCAACAATGCTTTAATAGATCATCCAGATGCTTTTAATATACTTTTAGTTGATGCAGAAGCACCTGTTGTCGAAAACTCTCCTTGGGAACATTTAAAGATTAGGGATAATTGGATACCACCGGCTATAGATAAGAGTCACTCTCATTTAATGGTTCAAACAATGGAAGCATGGATGATTGCTGATATTGATGCTCTGAAAAAATTTTATGGTCAGGAATTTAAAGAAAATGCTATTCCCAAAACTAAAGATGTTGAAAAAATTGATAAAGATACTTTAGCATCAAGTCTTAAAAAAGCTACTTGCAGTACTACCAAAGGAGAGTATCAAAAAATAAAGCACGCTTCAAAGCTTTTAGAAATATTGGATACAGATAAAGTACGTCAAGCTTCTTCTCATTGCGACAATTTGTTTACAACTTTGGAAAGAAAGATAACATAGCAGTTTTCACCTTTGTGCAATTAATGAAATTTGCCACTGCGAGGTCATCCTGGTGTTTTTTATTCTTATTATTCATAAGTGTTATTATAAATTACGAAATAATACCGTATCGTAATAGCATGTAAATGAGTAAGCGTTCCCGTCCTGAGTACACCAATCAACATAGCACCCAGACTCTTCAACAAGGATTAGAAGAGTATTATAAGAACAATCCTAGTATCACTGACCCTAGAGAACTGCCCCCAGAATTTGCCCAAATTTTGTTGGCACACGATATTTCTCATATTGTTCTTGGTTGCGACACTGATATGTATGACGAAATCAAATTATTACCATTGAGTTTTTGGACAAGCGATTTCAAGTTTGGCGATTATATACGTACCCGCAACGACCCCAAAATCAGACCTGCAATAGACATTATGTATAACGATCTAATTAAACAGCATGGGGTGTTATGGCTGTATACTTCAATTTTGTTCGTTTTACCGCGACTACTACCAGAAATTTTAACCATCTGGTTTAAGACTCGTGGCACAAGAAAATATTACCCTTTTCTCGATTACAAATCCCTGCTCAATTGTTCTCTTTTGGAAATACGTCAAGAATTCGACCTCTTACCATTTATCAAATAAAAAGTTTTGCAATTAACTAATGGCAAAAATTGATGTCAATCTTAATATTGAGCTATTTTCATTTTCTCATTCCATCCAAACACCACCCTGTTGCACCATAAAATCAACAAAAGCTTGAATGCGTGGTGAAACCAATCTTCGCTCTAAATAAAGTGCGGTAAAGGGAACAAATGATGGTCTGTAATCAATTAAAATTTCTTCTAAAATACCTTCTTGTATAGCATTTATTGCCATAAAACCAGGCATTTGACTAATACCTACTCCCAATATTGCTCCTTGTCCCACTGCTTCACCATCATCAATAATTAGTGTCCCTGGAAAATTTTTGCGCTCAACCTCCTCATCAATAGTAAAAAACCAAGGTACTGGACGACCTGTTTTGCGATTACGGAAGTTTAAACAGTTATGTCGATTTAACTCATCAGGATGTTGAGGTCGTCCACAGGATTCTAAATATTCAGGGGTAGCACAAGTAATTAGGGTCTGCTGAATAACTGAAAAATATTGATTTATCAATGCTTTGAGGCTATTTTATTGGGAAATAAGTGCAAGGGAATTAGGATTTTAAACCTAAAATCCTTGCATCTGTGATTTTTTCTGGCAAAAATACTAGAAATAAGGAGGCTGGAACTACTCCCCACTCCCTACTCCCTACTCCCTACCCTCACCAAAAGACTTTTTCAGCAAGCCCTAATTAGAGGGTCAAGAAATAATCTTCTGGCAATCAGATTAGCACTATCAGCTAAAGTTCCCACCCGAATTACCACATCAAAACCTTCAGCAGCTAAATCTACATCTCTGTCATCCAGGGAAAGCTCCACAGATATTTGAGGGTAAACTTGTAAAAACTGAGCTAATAATCTTATCGACCATAAGCAGCAGACATACTAATTTTCAGCCGTCCACGGGGTTCTCTTAAGGTGTCTTGCAACTCTTGAGTCAAGTCATCTATTTTTGATAAAAGCCTGTGAGCAACTTCTTGACATACTCCCACGGATAGAATCCATGGGATTCTGGGGTCAAACAGCGATAGCAGGCACAGCCCGACTTACATCACCTAGCCCAATGGGTAATACCGAAATGGAAGCGACTTATCTCCATAGCGATTAATTAGCTCATCTGCAAGCAAATCAATTGGTTGCGAACAATCTGCTTGCTGAATAAATTTGTTGATTAGCCATATATAAAACAGAGTGATTGTCTCATGATATCCTTGGCTTTCTGTGTTTTCAATTCCACCAACAAAATTGTATTTTTTTATACTCTGGCGCAATATCGTGACAGATTCATCTTGTGGATAGTGGAGTAAATGCCACAATCCAACTCTGAGATGGGTGTGATGAGTCCACTCTGACTTGGGGAGAGTACATGATATAAATGCTTCTACCAATCTATCTGTTAATGAACTCATAACATTACAAACGGTTTTCATGAATCCCTAGCAACTGTCACAATTTTAAGGTGTTCTTCGTCTTAGTAAATAGAGACTGGAGAACCAAAAATCAACTATGAAACTACTGGAGATTCAATCAAGTGTTCTTCAAGAAGGCTCTATCTCTCGTGCCTTGAGTGCGGAGTTTATCCAAGTTTGGCAAATGTCTTATCCTGGTGCCGATTGTAAAATGCGTGATGTTGGGATAAATTCACCTGCTCATCCAATGGAAAACCTAGAGATATTTAATCAATATCATTCTTTACTATTTGCGATCGCAAGCTCGAATGCTTGGCAGTGTTACCGATGCCGAGGATATTATGCAGGAAGCTTGGATACGCTGGCAATTAAATCAGGCACAAGTAGAATTTTCCAAGGCTTTTCTATCCAGCATTGTCACTCGTTATCCTTGTATTAAGAAATTTTATACAGTGACTTCAGTCTTTTTACTCAGTTGACGATACCAATCAGCATTATCCCAATAGCTGGTAATTTTGGTAATACTTCACTGAGAGTTGAAAATTTAAATGCGATGGCGAAACTGTTTTGGTGTGACTCCTAAAAGTTTGCGAAACTGTGCCGTAAAATGACTAGGAGTAGAAAATCCAACTTGATAGGCTATTTCTGCTGCCGACAATCGCGTCACTTTTAATAATACTTTTGCCTGTTCGATTCTACGTTGGAGAATGTAACGATGTGGTGGTTCTCCTACTAATATTTTAAAGGTACGGGCAAAATGAAACTCACTCATGGGTACCAATGCAGCAAGCTCAGCGATTGTTAATGTTTTCGCTAAATTTTCTTCAATATAATCTTTGATTTCTTTGAGTTTAAAAGTATCGAGAGCACCTAATTCTGGGGAGAAATTCTCCCTTATTCCACAGTAATTTCGCAGTAAATGTATTGCGAGTAAATTGCGTAATGATTCCACATACAAATTACCAGCTAAACCACCATTAACTGCCTCTGACTTCAATAACTGTGCTAAATGTAAAATAGTCGGCTCGGGAAAAATTACCCTGTGTTCTAATTCAATAGGAGTTGATATTCCGTTGTCATCCGCCAATTGGTTGATTAATTCTGGTTTGAGTAGTAAATTGACATATTCACTCTCTTTTTTTCGTCGATGCCAAACAAACTCGCGGGATGAATATAAAAACACACTTCCTGCGGGCAGGGGAGTAGTTTGTGGTTTTCCTCCATCTACCGACCAAGTGACGCGATCGTGGGGAGCAAATGCTACACTAATCCCGTGTTTAGGCATGGCAAAATCAAAATCTCCCGTTTCACCCAAACGTCCGTACTCTACAATCAAGTCGCTCCACTCAGCCTTGATGATGGTAGCTTTTGCTTGCTGCTCTGGCTGTGGCATCGGGAAGTAGAATGCTTACATAAGTTTACTTATCTTAATTTACTATAGCAATCCCTACCATTTTCTTCGCAATCTCCTATAGGTTGGATAGAGATGGGCAAAAATTTTACACTTGATTGCTAATCTCACAAGTCATAATCATTGCATTCACAATTGCAAAAACGAATTCTTTACTTAAGATTTTGGGAGTTTCCATTTCGGTTCGCAGTAGATATGCTAGATGGAGTATTGAGGGATCAGTAATTTCTATCTGGATAAATTGGTGAGGTAAAGTAGAGATTGTTTGACCAGATATTTGTGCAAATAAAGATGGACTGAGGTTAATTTCTAAATAATCTCGCAGTGGATTCTGATAGATGCTGTTCAACCAATCAGCTTGTAATTTTTCTGTGTTACTAACATACATAATTAAAGCATTTTTCAGCAAATTTATTGAAAGTATGTATTTGATGCTCATATCATCCCATGAAGCTTCAATAATCAAATATTTTGGATGCATAAAAGCTCCTATATTCGGTTTGTAGATACTCGATTTATTTGAAAAATTCGAGTATCTAAATAATCTTAATTTTCTAATAAACTTCTGCAAATGACGATAAAATCAGCACATTGGAATAAAACATTTAAGACACTCCTGCACCAGTAGATTTACTTAACACATTGGGTTGATATCCATCAGGTTTATCACCAACTGTTGCACCACCATTAATCATTCCTTGAATCTCAGCATCAAAGAAGGTGTAAGGAAATTGTGATTCTGGTTTACTGACTGTTTCAAGACGATTTGTAAGTTCTGCGGGAATGTCAAAATCTAGTGCTTTGATATTATCTTCCAACTGGGATAATTTAGAAGCACCAACAATTACCGAAGCAATACCGGGACGGTTTACAGCCCAATTAACGGCTACTTGCGCCATACTGTGTCCTAATTCCTTGGCTACAGCCTCTAACTCTGTAACAATCTGCCAATTTCTGTCACTAATTTTTTGAAATGCTGGATTTTCAATCCCGCGAGTGGTATCTAATCTTCCTTCCCCAGAAAACCCATCCTCCCTAGGCTTATATTTACCACTTAAAAGTCCGCTAGCTAAAGGACTCCAAACCATAGTACCCATTCCCAATTGTTGACCGAGGGTAATAAATTCCCGCTCAATGTTACGCTCAACTAGAGAATACTCTAATTGCAAAGCCGAAATTGGCTCATAGTTGCGATATTCAGCGATTGTTTGCGCTCTGGCTGCATACCAACTAGGTACATCACTCAACCCTATATGACGGACTTTTCCTGCACTAACTAAGTCATCAAGGGTACGCATTACTTCTTCTGCGGGGGTAATTTTATCCCAGGTATGGAGAATATAAAGGTCAATATAATCTGTTCCTAAGCGTTTTAAAGAACCTTCCACAGCTCGGATAATATTTTTACGTCCGTTACCACCCGCATTGGGGTTTCCTGATTCGGCATTGTAACTGAACTTGGTAGCGATAACAACTTTATCACGGAGATTTCTTTCAGTAATAAATTTACCCAGCCAAGTTTCGCTGGTTCCATTGGTATATAAATCTGCGGTGTCAATAAAATTACCACCAGCATCGACGTAGGTGTTAAACATTTGTTGTGCAGCGTTTTCATCGGAACCCCAACCCCATTCTGTACCAAAAGTCATGGTTCCTAAAGCAAGGCGACTGACACGCAGTCCAGAACATCCGAGGGTATAGTAAGTATTGAGTGACATATTGATAATTCCCTGTGTTTTTGTATTAGTTCTACTTTAGGTAATTAGTGAGGTGAGTACATACACAATTCTTGCGGGGTTATGTCGAAATCTTGCTTGAATATTTAGACAGATTTGCACCCAGTAGTGCAGACGTTTTAATCTGCAAAATTTAAGCTTGAGCGTTTTATATTTAATTGCACCTAGCTACTTCCATAGGATATTTTCCCATCATCTGACCAATTTCCACAGCTTCCCCTTCAGGGGTATAAACCACCCCTCCAGACATCGCCAGTACAAGCCTTTCTCTACTTGCCCATTCAAACCAAGCACTCACATCCGATGTCACAGTATTTTTTGCCTTTTCACCATTCCTACAGCTATTGATGAACAAACCAGTTGGATTCTCACACCACCCCTCATTAATCGCTTCCTTCACACGAGCGATCGCACCTTGCACATTCCCTCAATATTTCTTGACCACACCCAAACAAGGCTCTTTTCCAAAATATATTTGATAAAGCTGGGTGTTTTATTTTTTTGCTCTCCCTAAATCAATACCCATCGCACCAAACTTAAAATAAATGAATGTATGTCAGATTGTATTTCACCAAGGTAAAATGTGCTGTAAGTAGTTAAACATAATTAATTACACAATGTCATTGCGAGTGTGACGGAGTGAAACGAAGCAATCGCAAGGGTTAGGGCTATTTTGCGTAGTTTGTAATAATGGTAAATATTTTTGTTTGATTACTTATCTAAGCTGAAATATTTAAAATTATAGCCATTATGAATAATTTACGAGAAAACCAATCTCAACGGGCTAAGGTTGTTCCTAAAAAACAAACCATAACTAATTCTCCTCAAGTTGATACTCACCCAGTTAAAAAACTACAAGGGATGGTTGGGAATAAGGCTGTTGGTAAATTATTACATTCACAGCATCGCACATATGGGAAACCCTTATCTCATAAATCATTATTTCATGGTCTATCCCATGAGTTAATGGGTGGACAGCAAGGTAATTTAGTGCAAGCTAAGTTAAAGATTGGTAAAGTTGGCGATCGCTATGAGCAAGAAGCGGATTCTGTGGCGGAGCGGGTGGTGCGAGAAATGGATTCCCCACAACCCCAGCAAACTAAGTTGGGGAAAACGATGCAATCTCCTGCTTTGATGTGTAAGACTGATGGGAACGGTGGTGGTATGGCAACTTCCCCAGAGTTTGAGGCATCCCTAAACCGAGAGCGTGGTAGGGGACAACCTTTGGATAAAAGTATTCAAGAGCCGATGGAGCAGGCTTTAGGTAGAGATTTTAGCGGGGTGCGGGTACATGCAAATCCTTCTGCTAATAGTTTAAATCAGAAAATTGGGGCTAAAGCGTTTACAACGGGAAGGGATGTGTTTTTCCGTCAAGGGACTTATCAACCAAGTACCCAACAGGGAAAACGTTTGATCGCTCATGAGTTGACTCATGTAATGCAACAGAGTAAAGCGAAGAATTTGTTACAAAGAGATATTAATAGAGATGAAAATGAAGACTCAGAAATCATTAATGATAAAATAATCGACCAAATAATGGCTTTTAAACCTGAAAAATATCAGCAAGAAAGCACTAAACAAATTCTAGAAATGCAGCAGCTTTTTTATGACGAAATGGCAGGGGAAGAAGAATATGGTGATTGGTAAAAACTAAATAAATTAGATTATTTGACAGAAGAAAATTTATCAAAAGAACTTCAAGAAGAAGAACTTCAAAACAATCAGACAAATCAAACTATAGAGGAAACTAAAAAACAAGTAGGAAAGTTAAAAACAATATTAAATGCATTGGAGACAAGTGGTTTATTAGATTTAGTTAATAAGAGTAGTAAATTGATCCCAGGCAAAATAAATAGCTTACTTTATGAAAGCAGCACACCATAGATAATTCGTAATTATCGCTATGTCCAGATTTAATCCTCACTCACGAAAACTTACATCCCAAGAATGGGAAATAATTGCTTGTGAATCAATTGAAGATAACAACTGTCAATATTTAATAATTGCTGGAATCATTGGCGGATTAATTACAGCCAGTGCCACAGCTTTTCCCCCAACAGGTTTTTTGATTGCCCCTTGGAGTTTTCATACTGCTTGGACGCGGACTCAAAAAAGTAATCGTAATGAAACAGCTATCAATAATTATGGTTGTGTTGCCTATGTACTTTTAGGTGATAATTTGAAGGATTTTCGCAATCAAGTGAGTGATGCAGAAGCGATACGACAAATAAAATGGGCAGTGGAAAATGGCTATACTGCTAGTAATGATGCCCTTGATTTTTTAGAGATACAATCACCATTATTGCCTGACAAAATACAGACTCCATCTCCAGTGCAATCTGCTGTACCTATATTAAATTCAGAAAATAAAGAAACACAATTAGTCACATTTGAACAAGAAATCCCTGATTTACCAGCTGACTTGGCAAGCAGTTTGAAAAACTCGTTAATTGTTGGCGTACCTGGTTCTGGGAAAGGTATATTCGTCACTAATGCCCTGGAACATCTCAAGCAAGATAAGCAGCATCAAGTCACTGTCTTTTATATTGATCCCAAAACCCAGTTCAGACCCTTCAGGTAGATTTTCCAAGAACAATAATTTTTCAAATTCCCATCTCTACTTATTCTCACATCGTTTTATGCTTGTGATATAAGCATTTTTGGGGGTGTGATGTCAGGGATAAATATTAGCGAATCCATTATTCGCCACAACGCAAATGCCAAATCATTTCAACGAGGTGAGGCTGGTTATCGCATGGGTTCGGTGCTGTGTGTCACCCAACGTGGAGAAGAAATTCAAGCCGAAGTTCAAGGAAGCGAAGAAAACCCTTACCGCGTTACCATCGGATGTGATAATGGTAAATTCACTGCTATTTGTACCTGTGCCTATAATTATGACGGATGGTGTAAACACATTGTCGCTACAGCTTTAACTTGCATCCATGAAGCCAACACCATTGAAAAACGTCCTACCCTCCCACAGCTTTTAGATAGACTTAATCATATTCAAACTCAAAGCTTGGTACAAGAATTAGTTGAAGAACATCCAGAGTTAATTGATGAAATTGATGGTTATGTAAATGCCATTGCATTACCCACACCCGCATCAAAAACTACCAAATCACCACGTAAACAAACTGTTAACACTGCACAAATTAAAGCCAAGGTACGCCAAATTTTTCGCGATGCAGTTAATAGTTGTGAAAGTGGCTATGATTATGCAGATGAAACCGTCAACGAAGAATTACTCAGCCTCATTCAAGATGCTGTTGAATATTGCCACAGAGATAATGTAAACAATGCCTTAGCAATTCTAGAAGCAATTACAGACGCTTGTGTTTCCGACTGGGATTATATAGGTGACTAC